>JBBFMI010000005.1:0-26572 GCA_037478635.1 Candidatus Geothermincolales bacterium
CCTCGTCCTGGAGGGCTTGACTGAGGGGTTCCCTTGCCCTTTCGTCACCGATCTTTCCCAGGGACCATGCCGCCTTGATGCGCACGGCCGCCGCGTCATCCCCCAGTTTCCTGATCAAGGGTTCTACGGCCCGCACATCTCCGATCTCTCCCAGCGCCCAGGCAGCCTTTTCCCTGGTCTCCGGGTCTTCGTCATCGAGGGCCTCGATCAGGGCCTGCACCGCTACCTCTCCCATGCCTGCCAGGCTGTCCCACTTTCTCGAGGCGATCATCGCACGGATCTCGCTCACCATCTCGGTGGGTTCCCATCCCATCCTCTCAAGCACCAGGGAAGCCACCCGTTTCACGTCATTATCGGGGTCCTGCAGCGCCAGGATAAGCGGTTCCTTGGCCCTCTCGTCCCCTATCTCTCCCAAGGCCCAAGCAGCCTTTCTGCGCACCTCGGGATCCTCGTCCTTGAGGGCGGCTATGAGGGAAGGCACTCCCCGGGGGTCTCCGATGACGCCTAGTGCCCACGCTGCCGCCCTCCTTACCTGCGGCTCGTCTTCCGTGAGGACCTTCGCAAGGTATTCCACGGCGCGCTCGTCTCTCATGACCCCAAGCGCCCAGGCTGCCCCTTTCCTCCGATCAGGGTCATCGTGCTTCAAAGCGTTGATAAGGGGAGAAAAGGCGACACTCCCCAGGGTCGCCACCCGTTCCCATTCCCCTCTTTCGATGAGCGTTGTCACCAGATCGGCCTCGGACGCCTCTACCTCCTCGGGTATTCCCGTTGCGACCTCAGCCTCTTCCGGTCGCTTCCTTCCCATCTTCACCAGGACCAGGTTGGCCATCCTCCTCATCTCGTCGCTCACCGAACGAGCGGCCTCTTGAAGCATTGCGACCGCTGGTTCCCCGAGTTTCACCAGGGAAGCGACAACCCTTCCCCTCACCTTTTCATCCCTGTCCGTCAGGGCCTCAACGAGTGGCCTTACTGCGCGTTCGTCACCCAGATCTCCCAGAACCCGGGCCGCCTCTTTCCTCAATTCCTCGTCTCCCTCCCTTAAGGCCCGGATCAGTGGCTCCACGGCGGGATGTCCGATTTTCTTGAGGGCTCCGGCAACGCTGAGGCGGACGTCCCGGGAAGCGTCTCCCAGCGCCTCCAACAAGGGTTCAACCGCCCGCTCGCTTCCCATCACCCCGAGACACCAGGCCGCCTTCGCCCTAATCTGGGGATCGGGGTCCTTGAGGGCGTCCACGAGGGAGGGCAGGGCATCCTCCCCCATCTCCAGCAGGCCATCCCAATCCTGTCGCTCGATAAGGACCTCGGCACGATCCTCCCGAGCCTGTTCTCCGATGCCCATCCTGTCCAGTATCTCGGTGACGATCTCTTCCGCCTCCCTGACGATCGGAGCAGCCGTCAATTCCCGCGATACCTCTGGCTTCTCCTCTCCGGCAGAGACCGCGACCTCTTCCTTTTCCTCCCATCCTATCCTTTCCAGGATATTCCTTACCGCTTCCCTGATCTCGGGATCCTCGAGACTCTTGGACAGTGCTTCCGCTGCTAAATCGCCCATCTCTCCAAGAGCCCAGGCGGCACCCTTCCTGACTTTTTCGTCCGTGTCTTTAAGCGCCCGTATCAGCGGCTCCACCGACCGGGCATCCTTTATGACCCCGAGCGCCCAAGCGGCCCCTCTTCTGACCCTGGCCTCCGGTGAGCCCAGTGCCTCGATGAGCCTTCCCGCCGATAGCTCGCCCATCTGTCCGAGCGCCCAGGAAGCGGTCTTGGCCACATCATCTTCCTGGTCTCCCATCGCTTTTATCAACACTTCCACGGCCTCAGGGGTTCTAACCCTGGCCAGGGCAAGGGCCACGTTTTTCCGCACCACCGGGTCATCGCTTTCCATTGCGCCTTCCAGATAGGAGAAGAGCGATTCATCGGCAATCTCCCGGGCCAGGAAAGATGCTTCTCTCCTTATCGTCTCGTCCTCGTCGGTGAGCAATTCCAGCAACCTGGCCTTCATGCGCTGACCCGATGCCGAGATGGACCTGGCCACTTCCCTCCTCGCATCTTCCCCGTGACCTGAAAGCGCCTCTACGATCCTCGGGATAACCTCTTCCCCCAGCTCCAGGACCTTATCCCAGTTGCCGTGCTTGAGCAGGAACTCGATCCTCTCCTCTTTATCGCCCGGGGCCCATCCCAATCCCGCAAGAACCCTGTGGGCATGTTCTCTCACCCTCTCGTCACTGGTCTTGAGAAGGCTTTCCAGGGAAGGGATCGCCTTCTTGTCCCCTATCTCCACCAGAGCCCGTTCCGCTGCTTCCCTCACCCTTTCGTCGTGATCCGACAGGGCAGCCACCAGGGAAGGTACCGCCGAGCTGTCCCCTATCACCCCGAGGGCTACGGCCGCGTCTGCCCTCGCCTGAGGATCGTCCTCTTCCTCAAGGGTCTTCACCAGGGAGCGCACCACCGCGCCACCCAGCTTCTGCAAGGCCCACCTGGCCCCAAAACGCACTGACTCATCGAGATCGCCCAGCGCCTGCACCAGCGGCCTCACCGCCCTTACGTCCCCTATGGAACCGAGAACCATGGCGATCTTGGACTTCGCTTCCCCCTCCTCCACGGCGAAAGCGTCGAGAAGGGAGTCGAGCACCTGCCTTCCCATTTTTTCCAGGGCCCAGGCCGCCTTCCAGCGTACCTCGCCTTCTTCGTCCTTCAGTGCCTGCACCAATGGCCTGACCGCAGGCTTGCCGATCTCTCCGAGGGACCAGGCAGCTGCCCACCTTACGTCCTCGTGGTCATCCCTGAGCGCTTCCACCAGAGCTTTCACCGCTCCCGCGTTCTTGAGTTTTCCCAGGGCGAGGGCGGCGTTGACCCTGATGTCCTTGTCATCGTGGCTGAGGGCCTGGATCAGCCCTTCCACGTCTCTCTTCGCCTCCATCTTCTCCACGTTGGGCTTGAAAAACTTAGGTCCTTTGAATTTGATGGGACTCACCTGATCTCCCCCTTCACGATAAACGCCTATACCTGACCGGATGATCTTGCCGTACGATATCCCCGGTTCCGTCGGTTTTCCTACATTAACCTTATAATATATCCAATTATGTCAGGCGTCCGCCACTCGGCTTTTCGCCGTTTACTCGCTGAGGTAACGAAAACCCGTTCGGGTTAAAGGTGCTTCAGTCCATGGAGAGAAGTAATCGGGTGGGAGGCCAGATCGAACCTGGCTACGAATAAAGTATGACGGTCGATGGGGGCTGATATAATTTAATAGGTCATGGCGTACATGTATAATTTGGGGGAAACAAGAGAGCGAACAACGGGTTGGGGGATGTTTTTTTGGATGACGGACGGGAAGGCCTTGGGAAGAAAAAGGAGGAGATGAAGGTGGCCATCACTCCCATGGACATCCATCTGAAGGAATTCCGAACGGTACCCGCGGGGGGCTACGACAAAGAGGAAGTGGACTCCTTTTTGGACATGGTGGCCGATGAGCTGGAAAAGGCTCAGAACAGGGTAAAGGAGCTGGAGGAATCCCTGGAGGCCATGAAGGCCAAGGTTTTACACTACGAGGACATGCAGCAGACACTCCAGACCGCCCTCACCAGCGCCCAGAAGAGCGCCGGTGACATCCTACAAGAAGCCCGCAACCAGGCGGCGGCGATCATCAAAAGGGCGCAGGAAAGGAGCGAGAGGATCCTTCAGGAGATGAGAAAGGAAAAGGAGAGCATCCTTTCCTCCTTCTTCTCCCTCCGGGATCAGATCGTGGGCCAGATACCACAGATGAAGGAGGTCATGGAGAAAGGTTTCGCGCTTATCCAGGAGCTGGAGACCCAGGCCAAGAAGGCCTTGCTCCGTGACATGGAGAGAGAGATACTGAGCGCGCCGGAACCCGAAGCCCCAAAGGCGAAAGAGGAAGTCGCCGAGGTAGAAACGAAGGAAGAGGAGAAGGCCGAGGAAAAGCCCGTCGAGGAGAAGACCATCTGGTAAGAAAAAGCCAGAGAGTCAATAAGAGAAGGAAGGGATTCCCCTTCCTTCTCTTCTTTATGGGGTTTTGAGCATCGTCCGGTCCCGGAGTACATGTGGATTTACCGCTTCGGGGGATAGTTTTTCTTCAACGTATCCTGAGAGAGCTACTTCCAGGAGACCCGCGCCCGTGAAACCGGGTTCTCACGGATCAAGGACCGAATTCAGTCAGGTCCATAACCACCGTGCCCACCCCGGCATCGTAATCCTTCATGGCGACCAGCAGCTCCCCTTCGGATGTCACCTTGTATCCGCGAACGCCGAAACCCTCAGCGACCGACTTCCAATCGTAGGGTTCTCCCACCACCGCCACTACCACCGGAATATTCTCCCGGCGGGAGGTTTCCAGTTCCCTCAGGTGGTGAAAGAGTGCCTCACTGTCGCAAAGGGCGATCACGCGCTCCCCCGGGAAGGCCAACTTTACGCCCATGGCCATGGGAAGGCCGTAGCCGATACCCGCCATGCCCGGAGAAAAATAACGGCTGTTGTAGGTCCCGGCAGGACACAGCACCGAGCCCCAGTAAAAAGATGTCTTGCCGTCCAGCACCAGCCGGTCCCTCCCGTAGATGGCGTTCCCCAAAGCGAGTATGGCGCTTCCCGCCCGGTCACCCTTGGCGTCCGAGGTGATAGTCTGGCAGGAACGGAGGTATTCCTCCCGGCAAGACCTGGCCCAGCTTGCCCTGGCCGATGATTCTTCCTTCAAGCCCACGACCATGGAGCGACAGAGTGAGGAGGCATCCGCCGCCAACCCCAACTTGACCTCCGGGAAAACCCCCAATTTCTCCGGTTCGGGTGAGGCCTGGACGAGCGTCGTTCCCTTTTCGTCCACCCTATCCGCGAGCTCGCCCATCTCCTCCAGGGTCGTGCCCAAGGCGATTACCAGGTCTGCCTCCTCCAGGACGCTCTCGGTAACCGGCAGGGCTTCGTGGCCCAGGACACCCACGTACGATGAATCCTCGCCGGTCATCGCCGACAGGGCACCCTGGGTACAGAGAACAGGAGCCTGGAATCTTTTTGCCAACTCGGCCAGGGCGTCCCATGCGCCCTGCCTCATGACACACGTCCCCGCCACGATCACCGGTCGCTCAGAAGCCTCCATGGCGGAGATGACCTCCCGCAGCGCCGCCCTGTCGGGTAGATAACCCCCGGTGAAATAACTGCTTCCCGGGGGCGGCAACAACCTTTTCAGCCTTCTTTCCGTGACCGGATGGAACTCGTAGAAGACATCCACCGGCACGTCCACGTGGACCGGGCCCATCTCGCCCGAAATGGCCTCCCGGACCGCCCTCCCTATAAGCTGTGGTATTCTTTTCCAGTTATAGATGATACAGTTCCAGCGGGTTATCCCCCTCATCATCTCGCCCTGGTAACAACCCTGCAGGGATTCCTGGGCTGGATACATCTTCCAAGTCTGTACCTGTGGCGATATGGAGATGATAGGTACATGGTCGCCCCAGGCATACCCGGTGCCCGCCGCGGCATATATTATCCCGGCCCCCACGGTGGACATGTTAACCGAGACCCGCCGCGATGACCTCGAATAACCGTCGGCCATCATCGCTCCCGCCGCCTCGTTCCGTGGAACCACCAGCCGCAGGCGCCTATCCCTTCCCACCGCGTCGAAGAGGGGAAGGAGCTGTCCACCCACTATACCTATGAAGAGCTCCACTCCCTCCTGCGCCAAGGTCATGGCGATTAGGTCTCCTCCGTTCAGTAGTTTCACGGGATACACCCCCTCAACGAAGGTCGAGGTCCAGCAATATGTTGAGTCCGTACTTGGCCCTACTCAAAAGCCTTCCGTCTATCTTCATCTTGGGTATTCCCACCGCCCTCAGGGGATTAATGGGAACTCCTTCGAACTCCACCACGGCGAAACTCAAGAGATTCTCGGGGAAGTTATCCGGGTCCGTCACCACGTCCAAGACCGCCGGTCCGTCCGTCTCCATGGCTTCCCGGAATGCGGTTCCTATATCCTCCGCCCTGACCACCCGGCGCCCGTAACAGCCAAGGCCCCGGGCGATGGAAGCGTAATCGATGTCACCCAACATAGAGCCGAACCTCCTCGCCCCGAAGAAGAGGTCCTGGGCTCCCTTTATCATGTTCCAGGTCCCGTCGTTGAAGATGACCACCACGAACGAGAAACCCTTTTCCTTGGCGGTTACAAGCTCCTGCACGTTGTAGAGGAAAGAGCCATCTCCCTGCATCACCACCAGCGGCCTTTCGGGATCGGCCGCCTTTATCCCTATGGCCAGGGGTATCCCGGAACCCAGCGTCCCCATCCCGGCCGGAAAGAGGGCGCTCTTCGGACGGTGATCCATGCAGAACATGCCCGCCCAGAGCGCGGTATTGCCGCCATCGATGACGAAGAACGTCCCTTCCGGGCAGTTTTCCTTCACCGTCTTCGCTAAAAACCCCTGATGTATAACCGGCCAGCCGCCATGGGCCTCCCTTTCCACCCGCTCCCTCCATCTCTTCTTCACCCAGAGGAGGTGTTCGAGCCATACCTTGTGCAGGGGATTTGGCTTGTACCACCCCTCCCTAACCATCTCCAGCATCCTCGAGAGCACGGCCTTGGCGTCTCCCAAAATGGGAATCTCCACCGGCACGTTCAGGGCTATGCGGGCCGGGTCCACGTCCACCTGGATGAATCTTATGTCAGGGTTCCAGAACGGGGGCTTGCCAAAACCTTCCAGACCACCAAGGGAAGCGCCCACCGCCATCACCACGTCAGCCCTGCGGACGGCCCGGTGGAAGGATTCGCCACCCACATAGCTCGGACCCCCGATGTAGTACGGGTTGTCCCCGTAAACGCATCCCTCTCCGGCCATGGAGGTCGTGGCGGGAACCTCGAGCGCCCTCACCAACGAATCCATCTCCTCCCAGGCCTGGGCGTGCACCACGCCTCCCCCGGCCACCACCAGGGGCCTTTCGGCGGATTGTAAGAGTCTCAGGGCCCTCTCTATGAGGTCATCGTCACCCTCTATCACCTTGAACTCGAGGTCGCCCAGTCCCCTGTCCATGAAATCGCCGAGCCTTTCCGCCGGCACGTCGACCGTTTCCAGCAAAACCCCTTCCTCAATATCCAGGTGGATGGGGCCGTGGCATCCCATGCCAGCCTCCCGGAGTGCTTGGCCGACCAACCCGGGAATCTCCCGGGCCTTCCTGATCCTGCCACTCCACTTACAAAAGGGGCGGAGGAACACTTCCTGGGCATTTCCGGGAAGGTCAAAGCCAGGTACCCTTTCCCTCCTCACGGTGATGGCCAGCACGGGAATCTTATCTCCCCAGGCCGTTCCCATCCCCGCCAGGGAGTTCACCATGTCCGCCGGGGTGGAAGACATGATCACCGCCGGGTAATGCCGATAATAGGTGTTGCCGTAGGCCATAAAGGCCCCGGAGATGTCACCCCGTGGAGTGACCGTCGTAACCCCTTCCTTTTCTCCCAGCTTCGAAAAACACCTGCCCAGGCTGCCTTCCTCCTTCCCCACGGCGAATCGGATTCCGGCCCGGTAAAGGGTCTCCGCCAGCAACTCATAGCCTTTCAAGCTCATGACTTCCCTCCTTGCCGATCAGGGCACACGGTCATCTCTTTTCAAATGCCCCCTCCCAAGAGGCAACGGGCATCAAGCCCGCTCCTTAGATCCACTTACCCCTTGTCTCACCGAAAGCAGCTGGCATCTTGTTACAGAACAACATGGCGTCTCGGTTTTCAGTACCCGGATGTCATATTTATAACCTAACCGGGCCTGTATTTCAAAGGATAGATGGCGAAAGCGGCATGCCTGGGCTCTACCTCGAGGCCATCCCGGTACTTCCATCGCGACAGAGATGGGGCAGAAGAGCTGCGTTGCAGCTTACGGTGAGCTGTTCGGTATAGAGGCAGCATTGCGGATTCCGACGGGCAGGCTCAGCGCGGACACCTGCAACTTTCCGTAGCGGGTCTACCTCCCGGGCATACGGACGCCGCTCTCCCCGTGCCTGATGATGAATATGGTTGCCATTCCCACCGCTATGAGGTTGCCCTCCTGGTCCCTGACCTCGCCTTCGGACACGCCTGTATACCTGCCGCGGTGGATGGCCCTGCCCTCGCCGTACAGCTCTCCCTGGGATATGTTGGAAATATAGTTGATGCGTTGATCCACGGTGACGGCCGTTTCGCCCGCCTGGAGCAACGAGGCAAGGGCTATGGTGCAGGTGGAATCGAGGAGCGAAGCTATGACCCCTCCGTGGAGGATCCCATAGAGGTTACGATGGTCTTCCCTCACCTTTATCCTGAGGCGACTCCTGCCCTCCCCCAGCTCCAACACCTCCATTCCCAAAAGTCGGTAATAGGGCGACGAATTGAGCGCCTGCATCATGGCGGATTTAAGGGCTTCGAGGTCGTTCGTCCGTTCCATCTGCCTTCCCATCCTCTCTACTTCCACGACTCGATCCCCGCTCGAACCCCGGGGATCCTGGACACGAACGGAATACTTCATTCCCGAAAATAGGGGCCGGCCCTTGAGACTATCTCAGACTATCTCGACGAGCGGCCTTGTCTCTATGAGGTCGAGGTTCTCGAAGCTCATGGGATAACGTCCTTCCTGGATCCCCCTGATGATCTCCGTGACCCTGTCGTTGACCGGAGTGGGGACTCCCGCCTCCTTCGACTTCCGGGATAGATAACCGTTCAGCGCCTCCACCTCGCACTCCAGGCCTTTCCTCAGATCCTGCAGCATGCTGGCCAAGAGGTCACGGTGGGGGTTGTATATGGCCCTCACCACGTTGAAAGCCGCCTCTTCCCCGTGCTGTTTGATCACGTCCACCAGGACCGTCGGGTTCACCCCCTGTATGGGCTCCATCTCGATACCCAGTGCCTGGGCGGTCTTGATGGTCTCCACCATTATGGAGATGGCTGCCCGCAGGGCTTTCTCGTTATCCAGGACGTCCCCGTAAGTGCAGTTCAAGGCGGCGCTCATCCCGCTCATGGCCACGTTCACCAGCAGCTTCGTCCATCTTACCCCGATGAGATTGGTGGTGATGGTGGCCTTTCCCGCCTTGTCCAGTATCTCCTTGACCCTCTGGATGCGATCGGTGATCCTTCCGTCCAGCTCCCCTATGTCATAGGTCATGGCATCCGGCTCGCTGGTGAGCTCGGACACGCCTGGGCCCTGCCAGGTGGCTCCCCAGCCCACGGCTCCTCCCATAGTCCTCTCCCTTCCCACCACCGAGGAGACCTTCTCCTCCGGAACGCCGTTCTGGAGGGTGAGGACGACGCTGTCCCGGTCGATGTGAGGGATAATCTCCGGGAGAGCCTTATCGTCATAGGTGGTCTTGACCAAGTAGATCACCAGGTCATAAACGCCCTCCATCTCATCGGGGGTTATCGCCTTCACCGGGATCGTGGCCTCCATGTGACCGACTATCCTGGCCCCACCCCGGTTGAGGGCCTCCACGTGTTCCCGGTTGACGTCCACCAGGACGATGTCCTCTCCTCCCCTGGTGAGGAGAGCTCCCAGTATGGTTCCCAGCGACCCCGCTCCCACCAGGCAGATCCTCATGTGGAACACCTCCCCTTCAAAAAACAACCCCTCGTCATAGTCACATCGTCCATATCGGCGATCAAGCCCAGACCCCTCCATTATAAACATGGCTTTCTTGAGGGGTACGAACATGCCCATCGAGAGTTCTGGTAAGATGGCGTGGGAGGTTGGAAAGATGAAGACGTCGACAAAGAATCGGTCCGGGTTCCTGTTGCCTGCCCTTTTCGCGATCATCTTGGCGTCACTGGTTCTTTCCTTTCCCCTGCAAGGATGCGCCGTGAAAGTGGTCCGGGAGGACACCGCGGAAAGGAATGAAGAGGCAACACCGGACGCCCAAAGCCAGCTGGCCTTGAAAGTGGCCGAGATACGCGCGAAGGCCGAGGAACTGGCCCTGAGGATTCACCAGCTTACCAACGAGCAAAGACGCCATCACGGCCTCAAGAGCCTGGAATGGGACGGAGAACTGGCCGCCATCGCCTACCAGCACAGCAGCGACATGGCCAGGAGGAATTACTTCGATCACACGAGCCCCGAGGGCAAGAGCTTCGCCGACCGCTACCGCGAACACGGGTACCAGAAGAACACGAGGGTCGGAGACGTGGTTTACGGGGGTGCCGAAAACCTCTTCCTCAACAACGTCGCCCGATCTTACACCTACGACAAGGATACGGGGGAGGTATATTCCTACGAGTTCAGCTCCCTGGAGGAGATAGCGAGGAGCACCGTGGAGGGTTGGATGCAGAGTCCCGGGCACAGGGAGAACATCCTCACCCCCTTCACCAGGGAGGGGATCGGGGTTTACGTGACCGACGACGGCAAGATCTACATCACGCAGAACTTCTCATGACCGGGGCCCAATTCGCGGGAATGTGATCCGGTTCTTAAGCGCAATGCCGCACTGTCGATCCACCCGATGACCCAGTGGACGGGATGAGCGGGAAACGATGAAAGGGACAACTATGGGGGTGGAAGTGAGGGGAAGCTCGCTTCTCAACCGGGATTTCGTCATCGTCTGCCTGTGCAATTTCCTCTCTTTCTTCTCCATCTATCTCATCGTGCCGGTCCTCCCCCACTACCTGGAAGGAAGGGGATACTCCAACACGATCATAGGGGCGCTCATGTCCATGATGGTGGTGGCGGCGCTGTCCCGTCCCTTCCTGGGCAACTTGAGCGACACCTGGGGCCGGCGCCGCATCCTCCTGGCCGGGACCTTGGTCCTGGCCCTCACCAACTTCCTATACGCCGCCTTCGACGCGGCCATGCCCTTGTTCCTGGTCAGGTTCTTCAACGGGTTCGGGCTGGCGGCATTCAACACCGCCGCCTACGCCCTGGTGGGAGACCTTGCCCTACCCGAGCGGAGACTCCAGGGGATCGCCATCTTCTTCATGTCCGTGGACGCCACCATAGCCACCGCCCCGCCCCTGGCAGAACTGGTCAAGTCCCGCTGGGGATACGATGCAGTGTATTACCTGGCAGGGATAGTGGGCCTGGCCTCCTTTCTCCTCGCCATCCTATCCCCGGAGACCGCTTGCGGTGAAAGGCGATGTACGACTTCCAAGGGCCCTGAAGGTAGCGGGATGGGCGTTTCCGGCTTGCCGGTTTACGTGGCCACCTGCGGATTCACCATGACCATCGGCGCCCTCACCACCTTCGTGGTGCTGTCCAGCGACAAGGCGGGATTCGGCCACGGCGAACTCTTCTTCGTGGTATTTGCCGTCACCCTTATCGTCTTCAGGCTGGCGGCCGGCAGGTGGGCCGAGCGCCTCCCCCGCCTTGCCCTGATAGTTGCCTCGGGCCTGATAGCCGTCATCGGGTTGGCCACGGTCGCCCTTGCCCGTTCATTGGTCGTTTTTCTTCTTGGATCCATGGTATATGCCCTCGGGATTGCCTACGTGCCCACCACCCTCTCCGCCCTCTTGCTGGACCTCACCGCACCGGAACGAAGAGGCCTCGTCCTGGGACTCTTCATGGCCGTTTTCGACATCGGCGTGGGCCTCGGCGGCATCGTCCTGGGGCCCCTCGCTGATGCCCTCGGCTACCCGTCGATGTACCTCGTGTCGGCCTGCGTCGCCCTCGCCGGGCTCGGGATACTTTTCCTGCTAAGGAAGCCAAAGGCCGAGGAAACGGCCGGCGAGCTACGAGATCGATGAGGCTAGCACAGTTTGAGGTTTTCCCGCTTTCCAAGAACCTTGTCCGCCTCATCTCCTTGGATTAACATGTATTGACCGACCCGGACAAAGCGATGTCCGGGAAAGGAAACGACCTATGTGCCAACACCCTGCCGCCGGCAGGTCCTGCCCGAGGGAGGCTTTCGACATGAGATCCGTCAGGGGCTCGATGAGGGTAAACGGGGCGGACATCCACTACCTCAAGGCGGGGGAAGGCCCTCCCGTACTCCTCATAATGGGCCTGGCCGGGAACGCGGACTGGTGGGGGGAAGAGTTTTTAGAGATACTATCGAGGCATTTCAGCCTCCTTGCTTTCGACAACAGGGGAGCGGGGAGGTCAAGCCTGCCGGAAGGACCCTATACCATCCCCCTTCTCGCTGAGGACGCACGGGCAATAATGGACGCCTTGGGATGGGGAAAGGCCTCGGTAATAGGCTTCTCCATGGGCGGCATGATCGCCCAGGAGCTCGCCCTCACCCATCCCGGGCTGGTGGACAAGCTGGTGCTCATCTCCACCTTCTGCGGGGGAGCCGAGGCCATACAGCCTGCTCCCGATATCGCCACCATACTCAATTCCCCCAAGGAAGGCATACCGGAAGAGGTGATTGCGAGGGGAACCGCTTGGCTTCTTTTCCCGGGGGAATATCTCAAGGTACACCCGGAAAAGATCGACGAGTTCGTCCGCCTCTACGTGAGAGCCCCGATATCTCCCCGGGCATACGCGAAGCAAGTGGAGGCGGTGGCCTGTTGGGGTTGCTATTCCCGTCTGCCCCAGATCCAGTCTCCCACCCTGGTGATCACCGGGGACCAGGACGTCATCATACCTCCCGGCAATTCCCATATCCTGGCCAAAAGGATCCCGGCCTCCACCCTCCAGGTGATCGAGGGGGCCGGACATGGCATCACCCTGCAATGTCCAGAGGAGACGGCGCGGGCTATCGTCGGTTTCCTCTCCTGAACCTCAATCATCGGCCTCCACCTTCCGGGATAACCTCAACGTCACCGATTCCTCCCGGGTCAGGTAAGACTTGAGTCGATCGCCTTCCTCCCTGTCCTCCAGTTCCCTCAAAAGTCCTTGCAGTTTTGCCTCGCTGACGTCGCTGGCCTTCTCCCAGAAGCCCATCTCCCTCAAGCAATCCGCCAATCTCTCTCGCTCTTCGCTGCCGGCGGAAGGCAACTTCCACCTCTCGCAACGGGAAATCTTCAAAAGGTGCCCGGTGCCGTAGATGTTGTCCACCTGGTGGAAAGCGGAGAACTCCATGATCTCTTCCCGAAGCCTCTTGAGCTGCCGCTCGGCCTCGTCCTTTGCCTCCTTCCACCTGGCGAATTCGTCCACCAACTCAGCTCCCCTGTCGTAACCCAGCTCGGGTGCAGCTTCGGCACTGAGCAAATGGAGGTGTTTCCTCTTGGGGCAGAATTCCTGCACCTCGCACCAATCGCAGTAATCCCCCTCTCTGGGAGGGAACTCCTTCCTGCTTTCTATCTCCCTTACCAGCTCCGAAGCCTCCTGGGCGACCCGTCGCACATCCTCCGCGCTGCGCCGGAGCCTCAACTCCTCGTCGAAGAGCATGTAGTGCCAAACGAGCTCGACCTCTTTGACGCCCGGCAGGCTGCTTTCCACCGCCATCTGGTACAGGGTGAGTTGCCTATCCCTCTCCAGTTCCTCCAAGGTGGGGAAATGGGCGCCGGTCTTGTAATCGTGGATCTCGTACCTGCCTCCCCCTAAGCTGTCCAGCCTGTCCACCACCCCCACGAAACGGGCCTGCTGGCCGGCAAGCGGGATGGGTACCACCACCTTTTTCTCGAGCCACACCGGCTTGCCCGAGTCGAAGGGAAAATACCTCCTGTAGTATGAACGGAGACATTTAAGGCCCGCCTCCCGGTAATCCCCGGCGGTGAATTCGCGGTTGGCCACGAAGATCCCGTCGTGGAAGAAACGGTCCCACCGGCGGGAGAAGAAGGATTCCACCTCTTCCAGGGAGGGCACCCTGGCCATGATGACCTGCCGGTACAGCCACTCCATGGTCTCGTGGACCAGGGAGCCCATGAAGGCCTCCACGCTCTTTCTCTCCGTTTTCACCCTGTCGGCGTATATAAGCCGGTATTTGAGCGGGCAGGTCTCGTAGGTCTCCAGCAGGCTGTGAGAATAATTCATCCTTCACCACCATCTTGCCCAACCATCTCCATCCCCCTGGCCGCACATAAAGGGCTTCATCGCCAGGCTTCCGGCCCCGGCGGGGACCCGCTGGGTTAAGCTCCATTGCTACGAGGGAAACCCGCGGGAAATCGGTATCCAAGAATATGATAAACGAGGGACGGGACAGCCTTCCGCGCGTCCCGTCCCCTACTTAAACGCCTTGCGATCCTAAAACCTCTCAGTCCTCCCAGTCCTCCTCTTCCCGTGAACGGAAGAGGCCGATCGTGCCCTTCATGATCTTGAAGGTAAGGTACATGCCGAGAAGGTACGGAGCCAGCTCCATGGTGGCGGCGGCTATCTCCCGGGCCCTCGCTTTTCCCGCCTCCATCTCCTTCTTCGCGGCTTCCTGTAGCCCCGAAACCGTCTCCTTTATCTCTTCCCCCGTTTTCTTTACCTCCTCGATCACTCCCCCTCCCATGGCCGGTAGTTCGGACATGGCATTCCTCGCCTTCTTCAGCCCCACCATGGCGAGTATCCCTCCCAGGATCAACCCGCCGAACACGGCTATGAGGGAGGAGAGCCACAAGCGGCCGAATATCAGGTCGAGTATGAGGATGACCACCACCATGAGATAGATGGAGGCCACCAAGGCTATGCCCGCCCCCAGGGCGGCCATGCCCAGGCCGATCCCCGCACTCCTGCCCTTGGACCTGAGTTGTTCCCTTATCTCCTCCCCCTTTTCCCCCCTGATCGCTGCGGCAAGACCCTTCATGCGGTTGGCCAACGCTGCCAGCTTTTCCAGGTCTTTCCTGATCTCCTTGAAGTTGTTCAACCTGCACCCTCCTTTCGCTGGCTCAAGGGCGGGGAAAAATGACCACGCAAGATGGTCGTCATGGTTCCTCGCTCGCCCCCTGAAGGGTCATCGGTCGCCTTTCCCCGCACTTTACAATTCCCCCGTTCGTTAACAAGAATAACATCGAGTAGGCAAAGAGGGAAGGCGGGTTCGGAAATGTCCGATGCGAGTTGGATCATACCGCTTCACTTCCTACTGGTATGGGGGAGCGTTCTCATTTCCATGGCTTCCCAGTGGAGGATGCCTCTCCCCTTCGGGTTGGCCGCAGGACTGGGCTTTACGATGTGGCTTGTGGCCATGGCCCTCAACACTATGCGGGTCAACCGTTTTCGGACTGGGGCGATACGCCTTTCCTACAGGCAGAGGGAATCATCCAGGATACTGGCAAGAACTCTCATGAACCTGGCTATTTCCATCCTTTTCAGGTCCTGGCTTACCCTGATAGTCGCCTTTTGCCTGGTTCCCTTATACGTTCACGCGTCCCGGGTAAGGGAGAGGTTCCTTCACTACCTCCGCACCGGGATATGGGATCAAGCCCTCCCGGGACGAACCCATAGGCACTGGGGACTGAGCGGTAGGAGGCCTGGCGGGAGATAGACCAGGCAATGGTACAAGTTTCCATGATCTTTCTTGTCCTTCAAGCGACCGGTTTGCCGAGACGGAAAGGCGGTTTCTCGCGAAAGGATATCGAGTGGCTCTTGGGGCGCCGGAGGTGATAAGATTTGGGCATAATAATCATCCCCTTCTGGATGAAAGACCGCCTTGAGGATGTCGAGATCGGTAAAAAGCGCAGTTTCTGTCCCACTTGTGACCGGGAAGTCGATTTTTCCATCGTCAAGGTGAGAAGGGCGAGGACACTGTATTCGCTTTTAACGGTTTCCACCAGGGACCTGGGGGAATTCCTGGTCTGCCCGTACTGCGGAGGCCGGTTTCCCTACAGGCCTCCTTCGGAATCGAACTGAAACGAATCCTCCCATTCCTCGGGGAAGCAGAATGCGGCCATGTCCATGGCCAGGGCTGGCCAGCAGAAATCCCTTATGCGCTTTCCCTGACCGGTCCGGGAATCGTAGAACTCGAAAAACCCCTCTCGCAGCACCATGCGTATGACCCTGGCGGCGAGGGCCCGCGCCTCCTCCACGTACTCGTGTTCCAACAGGCCCAGGCAGAGCATCCAGCAGAAGTTGATCCATATGCAGTGGCCCGACCAGAGGTGATCTTCCCTCCATTCCGGTACGCCAACCAACCGGTCGTGGGGATTGAAGGGCACCCCGTGATCCTGCCAGAACTCGCGCTGGTTCAGGAGGTGTTCCTCCACCAGCCTCTTCGCCTTTCCGGCTTCGCACAGCCCTCCAAAGAGGGGGAGCAAGGAAGCCGCGGTGGGGACCTTAACCTGGACCGGGTTTTCGCCGCCGACCAGGGGGAAGTAGAGGCCCTCCCTTTCGTCCCAACAAAGTTCGTCCATCGCCCTTGCCAACCTCGAAGCCAGGCACGCGTATTTTTCCGCCTGGTCCGAGGAACCAAGTTCTGACGCCAGTCGGGAGAGGCTCAGGCAGGACCTGATGGCCAGGGAATTTACGGTGAGGTCCCTGGCCACGAACCTCTCGGCCTTCAGGAGCTCCGCGGGGTCCCACCCCCTCCGGAAATTGTAGACATAAAGAGCAGTGGGCTTGAGATATGCCCGCCACGAATCTTTAAGGCCCCTCCTTCCGTCTATCCCCATAAGCGAAAAGAACTGGGGAGACATGTCGGTCCCGGATTCCCAGGGATGGAAGATGCATATCAGGCCGTCGCAGCCCAGCGCCCTTTCCCGGAAAAGGTAATCCATCGCCAGAACGAGGTTCTTCCAGATCCCCCTCAGCCACTCGAGGTCTCCCGTGGCTTGGAAAACCCTCAGGGCGGCGTACCCGAACACGGGAGGGTCTATCATGAATGATGCCCCCCTACCATCGTATTCCCACCTTACCAACTTCGTCTGTAGGCCCCGCATCCACCGATGGGAGTAACGGTTGGGCAACAGCACCTCGTGGGGAAGGCGCCCACCCTCCTCCACCTGGGCCATCAGCGTCTCCAGCTCCCGGGCTGCCCTTTCTGGATCCAGGCGGGTCATGGCCACGGCGTGGAAGCAGCTGTCCCAGGCAAAGAGGGATGGATAATGATGGCACGACGGCATGTGGTAGTAGACCTCGCCGTCTTCCACCTCGTTAAGGCTAAAGACCCTTTCGGCCTCATCCCTCAGCCTCGCCAGGTCCCCGGGGGTTATCGCCTCCGCTTCCATCTCCTTGCCCGCCTCGATCTAGTCCATCACCAGGAAATCCGCCTTGAAATCGGCAAAAACGCCATTGAGTGAATCGGTCAAGCGAGTGGGATCCTTGAAGGTTCCGATCAAACCAGCCTCGTTCCACGGCACCCTCGAACGAGACCATTCCCGCCCAAAGCCGCGAAGTTCTCCGGAACCCATGAGAGTGGGGGGAACAGAGCCACGGGCAGGCCGCGTTCATCGAAAACCGAGAGGCACGCCCTCCCCCGGCAAAGGGCGAGGAAAGAACGTCCCGGTTCTTCCGGCCGGGAACGGGGAAAGGGTAAAAGGACATCTTAAAGAAAGATTATTTGAGGCCGGGCTCAGCGCTTCATCGCGTGAGAGCCTGGAGCACGCGAGGATTGCCCGGCTGAAACCGGAGTCTCATGCCCGTCGGATAAGGAGGGCCTCAGATGTTAGTCGTGGCGAACATCCTGGCGGATGCCTTTCGTAAACTCTGGGAGGGCTTCGTGAACCGCCTGCCCCATCTTGCCGTGGGGCTTGCGGTGGTTATGGTCTTCTACCTGGTGGCAAGGATAGTCAGGGCCATACTCACCCGTTCCATGAGAAGGGTGAGCGTTTCGGAGCACGCCTTGAGGGTTATAACCCGCCTCGTAACCATAGGGATAACCGTGGCCGGGATATTCGTCGCCCTGGGGGTAATGGGGATAAACCCGGGCGCGCTGGTGGCTTCCCTGGGCCTGGTCAGCGTGGGGCTCGGCTTCGCCCTGAAAGATGTCATTGAGAACTTCCTGGCCGGCATAACCATTATCCTGCAACGCCCCTTCATCATCGGGGACGCGGTTCGCTTCGGAGACGTGGAGGGGATAGTGGAAGACCTCCGGGTGAGGGATACGATAATCCGCACCTATGACGGGCGCAAGGTCTTCGTGCCCAACCGCTCCCTTTTCACCGGCGTGGTGGTCAACAACACCTCCTACCGGAAGCGTCGCCTCGACTTCAAGGTCGCCCTGGAATATTCCGCCGAAGCCGAGCGAGCAGCCAGCGTAGCCGAGAAGGCGCTGCGGGAAATCGAAGGGGTGCTGCCGGATCCCCCGCCCCTGGCCATTCTGGAAGAGCTGGGCGAAAGCGCCATGCAACTCAGGGTCTATTTCTGGATAGACCCCATAAGCCACAATCCGCCCGTGATCAAGTCACAGGCCATCTCGGCGGTGAAGCGTCGGCTGGAAGAGGAAGGGTTCCGCATACCGTATCCCGTCCTAACGGTGCTCAAAGAGACGCATCGATGAAAGGTTCATCGGGCACCAAACCGCCACCCCATATCTTGCTGGATCGACATCTCCCCCCCCAGCAAGCACAAGAAAGGCCCCTCATTGGTTGGGATACGAGAGGAGTCGCGCAGGGGCCTTCTTAAAAAACCTGGGCCAGGACATGAAAGCTTATGGCATTTCCGCGACACACAGCTCAGGAACGGCCCCATTCCCGCTGGATCACCTCGAAGGCCACGCGGTTGGCGGGCCCGTCGCCTCGCGCCACGTTGACGCTCACGCCCTCGCCCACCGCCTCGGCTATCTCGGCCACCTCGCGGTGGGTGAAACCGGGGCAGAGCATGACCGCGTGGATCCCCTCCTCCTCCACCAGGCGACGGCATTCGGCGACCGCTTGCTCCTGGCTTCTCACCACAACCACCAACAGCCTGTACCGGGGCGTCTCAACCACTGCCCGATGGACGGAAGGGTCCGCGTCCGGCGCATGAGCCAGAAAAGCCGCGACGAAAGCCATCTATCATACCTCCTTCCAGCCGCACTTCCCATTTTCAGTATTTACATTCTTATCATGTTAAACGAGTTTCAGTCTCAGTTATCTTGCCCGAAACCCAACGGCTCGATTGTATCGCTTGATGCCTTTTCCCGGGAATCATGCTGATGCCCTTGAATTTTGCTGCCAAGCTTTGAAGTAATAACCTATTCCAGGGGAATCTCATCTATTCATAAATGTAAGATTCGTGGAAATAGTTGACAGCCCTGGAGCAAGGTTATCCACCCGCCCAGAAGGAGGAAGAATGAGCGATCCACATACCTGTGGAAACGTAAATCGCGGCTGGAGCTTCGGGAGTATTTCGGGAAAAGTAGAAAGGCGTTTATGGAAACCAACAAAAGATGCTGATTTAGCTGGGAAAATAGAAGGAGGGAGTCGGCCTGTAAGCCGGATTCTGTACCCGGGGAAGATCCCCGGGCGGTGGTCATCCATCTGGGACCGCCGTTACCGGCGGCCTCAAGCGGCCTACCCGAGCCTCAAGCGCCGCGGGCCACGGCATCGGCTCCTATTTGGCCTTGCTCCGGGAGGGGTTTACCAAGCCGGCCCTGTCACCAGGGCCGCTGGTGGGCTCTTACCCCACCTTTTCACCCTTGCCCCTGTCCTCCCTTGGGAGGACGGTGGGCGGTTTCCCTTTCTGTGGCACTTTCCGTCGGGTCACCCCGCCTGGGCGTTACCCAGCTCCCTGCCCTGTGGAGTCCGGACTTTCCTCAGGCACGGCAACGCCGTGCCCGCGACCACCCGGCCGACTCCCTCATGAACATTATCCATCCATAACGACGGGGTTTCAAACGGCAAGGTTCCGCCAGGCGGTCTAAGACAAGCATGGGGCACCTCTGACCTTTACACCTAAACCGAGGCGAATCCTTGAAGGGTACCGCTCTCTTCCTTGAGGTGCCTTTCGGCGAAGCGCGTCATCATCCCAAGGCCGGGGTTCCTTCTTCTTCCCCGCCGACCTCGGGGGCCTCGAGGCCGCACCGAGAAAGCAGACCCGAAACCGATCCGGAAAGGAGCTGCCTCTCTATCTCTCTGCCAAGGCGGAAATATCGAAGGTCTTCCAGCAGGGCGAAGTGGGCCCCGAATCCCACCGGGTAATCGGTGCCGTAGAGAACTCGGTCCGCGTGCTCTTCGAAAAGTCTCTCGAAATGCCTCTCGTACCTCGATATCTCGTCGGGATCGAAGCCCTGGACCTCCATGCCCGACCCCCCGCCCTTGATCTCGAAATAGATCCTCATGCAGGAAACGCTGTTGGTGAGGTCGACCCAGAAGTTGGTATAGCTTTCCAACAACCCCAGGGCCAGGTCGAAGCGGGGGAACAGCCCGTGCACCGCCACGATCTGGACCCTGTCCCAGCGCGAGAGATGGCGCTCGAGGTCCTTGAGGGGTATGGACATGCCGTAGAACTCCTCGAAGCCGGTGTGCACGAGAAGGGGCCTGCCCGCATCCTGGAGAACCTCGTACATGGGGCGCATGTCTTCGTGGAAAGCGGAAAAGCCCTGGGCGAACGGATGGAGCTTCATGCCCGCGAAGCCGTATTCCCAGAGGCAGCGGGCCGTCTCCCTCTCCTTCTCGGGGAAATCGAGGTGCAGGGACCCGAAGGGCAAGGCCCCCGGAACGCCGGAGCAGAGCTCGAAGTTGAACCGGTTCAACTCCTCGGTCTCCTCCACCCACAGGGGAAAAACCAGGTTGAAGAAGCGCTTGATTCCTGCCTGCCGAAGGCCCTCGAGCACCTGCTCGCGCCCGTGATTCTCGGGCAGGGGGAAACCGGGGAAAAATCCCTTTACCCAGCGGATGAGACCTTTCATCCTCCTGGGCGGCAGGATGTGCACGTGCGGGTCGAACCAGTCGTACCCTTCCAGCTCCAGCGGGATATCCTCGAACCTACTCTCGAAATCCGGGTTCATCGCCTGCATCCCTGCTCCGTTGCTCGCTGCGTCTATCCCTTAAAAAACGGGCGCGAGGAACCTCAGGCTCCAGCCCAGGGGTTTATATTCGGGGCACTTCCCCTCCAGGGCATCGATGGTCTGCCGGACTGCCTCCTCCGCGAAAGCCTGGAGCATCCTCTCCCCCGCATCAGGCGAGGCGGTGGCCGGACACCCTATGTAGCTCGACGGGTTCCTCGAGGTCACCCAGGAAAGCATCATGCCGATATAATCGAGGTCTTTCCCCGCTTCCTTCAATCCCAAGGCCGAGAGAACCCTTCCCGCTGCGCCGAGGACGAGGTGCGGGAGGGACTTCGGGTCTATCCTCTTCTCTGGAAGGACCTTCCATTCATCACCCACCAGGTCAGGGGCTGTCCTGAGCATCAACCCGGTCTCGTTGTGCCCCGCGTGGCAATCCTGGACGTCGCCCATCTCGCCCTCGACCGCGCCCAGCTTGGCGGAAAGGTATTCATCCCTTTCCACCATTTTCCTGTAGAAGTCGAGGAACGGCGCGATGAGGCAGACCCCCTTGCCACGGAGCTTGCGCGCCGCCCTGGCAGTGGCTATCTGGTGGCGGGGACCCCCATGGTTGTCGAGGACCAGGAGGTACCTGAAGCCCCTGCCCGAGAGAAAATTTCCCGTTCCCAGCAACAGGTGGTAGACGGCCCGGTAGTCCACCTCCACCGAACTCGGGATGGTATCGCTTCCCAGGTGGAAGGGCGGGAGATCCACGAGGTAATCGATCTTCCCGGACGAGAGCAGGCTCTCGGAACATCTCCTCCTGATCTCCTCCGCCACCATGACATCCGTGCCCATGGGAAGGTGGGGACCGTGGACTTCCAGCGGGCTTAGGACCATGGTGAACAGCGTCCTGTTCCTGGGAAGGACGTCGATATCCCCGCTCTTCAGCTTCACGAATTCGAGCCTTTCGGGCATGCTAAAATTATAGCACCGCGAGTCCGGCGGATAGACCTTGAAACTCGCGGGATGGATCTGCACGTCGGGTCAGGTCTCAAGGAAAGCGACCATGATCCCAGCCCATAATTCCGGTTCGTCATGGGCAACTCGTTGAGCGACGATCGGGACGGAGAAAGTGGAGAACTGGCATTCCCTGGACGCAATCATCAACGCTCGTTCCCTGGCGGTGGTGGGAGCCTCGGAAAAACCCATGAAATTCGGCTCCCTGTTCATGAAGTCCCAGCTCCACTACGGTTTCAAGGGCAAGCTATACCCGGTCAACCCCGAGAAACGGGAGATATTCGGCCTGCCCTCTTATCCGAGCCTCGCCGCTTTGCCAGAGGCGCCGGACCTGGTGTACATAGCCATCCCGGCTCACCGCGCCCTGGACGCCCTGGAGGAATGCGCAGCCCTGCGAGTCAAAGGGGTGGTGATCCTGGCCTCGGGATTCCGGGAAGCGGGCCCGGAAGGGTTGGAACTCGAGAGGAAGGCCCTGGAACTGGCCCGCCGGGGCGGTTTCCGCATCATCGGCCCCAACTGCTTCGGAATATATAACCCGCGAAACGGCCTCACCTTGCTTCCCGGACATGACTTCTCCCGGGAGGAGGGAAGCCTGGCCTTCATCTCCCAAAGCGGAGGCTATGCCGCCCACGTGGGCAGGTTGGGCAAGGACCTGGGACTCAAGTTCAGGGCCATAGTGAGCTTCGGCAACGCCTGCGACGTGGACGAGGCCGATCTCCTCGATTACTTCGGCAAGGACGAGGGAACCCACGCCGTGGCATGCTATCTCGAGGGCACCAGGGACGGGCGTCGGCTTTTTCAAGTGTTGAAGCGCGTCGGCTCCCGCAAGCCGGTGGTGGTGTGGAAGGTGGGAAGGGCCGAGTCCTCGGCCAGGGCCGTAGCCTCCCACACCGGCTCCCTTGCCGGCTCTCCCCACATCTGGAGGTGCGTGCTCAGGCAATGCGGCGTCTCGGAGGCCCGGGGCGTGGAGGAGACCTGCGGCATCCTGTCCATCCTGGAACACGTGGGCCCCAACCCCGGAAGAAGGATGCTTTTCATCGGGGGCGGTGGAGGACTGGGAACATGGGCAGCCGACCTGGCCGAGGAGGCTGGCCTCTACCTTCCTCCCCTCGAACCCGGTACCGAAAGAAGGCTCAGGTCATTGCTCGGCTATCCCGGGGCGGCGGTGGGCAACCCGCTGGACATCGGAACCCCCGCGATCCGCCCCGACCTTTTCCGGGAAACGTTGATGGTGGCGGCGGCCGACCCCAACGTCGACATAGTGCTCTTCGACATGGCGGTCAATTTCGCCTATGACCTGGTCGGGGAGGGCATCCGCGAGATGGCAACCCACTTCGCAGAGGCGGCAAGGGAGATGGGCAAGGCTTTCGCCACCGTACTGTACAACCGATCCGTGGGCACGGAAGACCTCGACCTGGAGAAGGTCCTCCGGGAATTGAGGTCTGACTTGCACCTAAGCGGTGTGCCGACCTTCGCCAGCATACCTGAAGCGGTGAACTGCATTGCCCGTTCCAACCTCTTCCATCGGCTGCCCGGGCGGGCCGCCGTGTGAGGGCGAACGAGCTTCGCCGTTCAGGATTCCCTCAGGGCGTCCTTTTCCACTTCGCCCCAGGAGTTCATGGGAAGGGGATCCCGACTCACCACCACAACGTCGGGGACCTTGTAATCCGCTATCTTTCCCCGGCAGAAATCCCGCACTTCCTCTGGAAAAACCTGGTGGCCAGGCATGGGCACGACCACCGCCTTGATCTTCTCCCCCAGTATGGGATCGGGCACCCCCACCACCGCGGCCTGGAGGATGCAGGGGTTCGATAGAAGTACGTTCTCCACCTCCGCGGAGTAGACGTTCTCCCCGCCCCTCAGGATCATGTCCTTCTTCCTCCCCACCACGGTGTAATAGCCATCCTCGTCCCTCACCACCAGGTCCCCCGTCTTTATCCAGCACCTGCCATCCCCGTCCGTGATGAAGGCCCTGTCCATGCCCTCGGAGGTCCTCCAGTATCCCCGGCACAGACCGGCGCCGCTGATGAGGAGCTCTCCGGGCGCCCCCGGCGGGAGCTCCCGGAGGTCCTCGTCCACAACCCTGAAAAGGGTTGGCGGTGTCGGCAAACCGATGGAACCGCCCTTCTCCAGGGCCTTCCCCGGTGGCAGTAGGGAGCCGGCGGCGATGGATGCCGTCTCCGTCATGCCGTACCCGTTGCCCACCACCGCCCCGGGGAAATCCTCCGTGAGCACCCTCCCCAACTCCGGCGGCATGGAGGCGCCTCCCTGGTATATGACCTTGAGGCAACCCTTTTCCCGCAGGAGGGAATAGGAGGGCTGGCCCCTCATGAGCCAGAACATGGCGGTCACGCCCACGAAGAAATTCACCTCTTCCCTTATCATCCAGTCGATGACGCTCTCCGCCCGGAAAGAGGGCATGACCACCGCCCTGCCGCCCAAAAAGCACAGGTTGAGGAGCGTGTGGAGGCCGGTCACGTGATAAAGGGGCAGGCATATCATCGCCTTCAGGCGCGGGAAATCCTCCAAGCCCCCTATCCCCGGGGATATCTTCGGCATGAGATCCCGGAGGCAAAGGGCGTTGATCGATACGTTCCTGTGGGTTATCATGGCGCCCCTGAGCCTTCCCGCGGACCCTGCCACGTAGAGTATGCTACAGAGCTCGCCCTCGCCCGAGGGGACTGGGGGAATGCCGGTTTTTCCCTTCGCCATCAGGCCTTCGTATGATAAACCCTCTTCCGGACCACCTCCCACCACCACCACGCTCTTGAGGTTCCCGACGCGGCGGAAGACATCCTTCAGCCTCTCCCATCGTTCCCGGTCGACGATGGCCGCCACGGCCCCGGAGTCCCGTAGCTGGAAGGCGATCTCCTCCCCTCCCAGGCGCGGGCTCATCACCACGCTCACCGCGCCTATCCAGGCAGAGGCAAGATAGCTCACGCACAGCTCGGGACCGTTGGGAAGGATGACGGCTACGCGTTCTCCCCTGCCCACCCCCAGCTCATGCCCCAGGGAAAAGGCGAGCCTCTGGACCTCCTCCGCGAACCTGACCCGGGAATATCTCTCCCCCGTCTCGGGGAAGAAGAAGATCTCCCCATCGGGGTCTATGGATAAACCTTCCAGGAAAATGCCTGCCAGGTTCTGGTAGCGAGTGGAATATGTCCTCTCCAGCCTGCCCTCGAACCACTCGTCCACGATGCCCTCGCCGGGCCAGCATGGAGAACCCATCTCAGGACTCCTCTTCGAATCGGCGATCGGCAGCATCCATTCTCAACAGGCAGACGCCAGGTCCTTGAGGCCCGCGCACTCCGCTGGCGAGATCCGTCAAAGCAGGTTCTCCACGAAATCCCTGATCCTACCCTCCACCTCCGCCCGGTTGTACCAACGGGAGTCGGTGTGGTCCGCCTCGATGATCAGGACCGGGAGCCCCGTTCGACGGGTGAACTCCCTCGCCAGGTCGTACTGGCCGAGGGAGTATGGCTTGCAGCTCCTGTTGGAATGCATCACCATCCCGTCGACCTGGAACTTCTCGGCGAGACCCACCATCCTGTCGGACATGCGTTCCAGGTTGATGTTGAGATATACCTCGGCATAGGCCTCCGCCATGGATTCCATGGGCCTTTCCGGGTCTACCCCCTCGAAAGTCCAGGCGTTGGTGTACGTGTCCGCCACCAGGCAGGTCTCGAGTTCCATGAACAACCGGCCCAGGTTCCTCATCTCGTACCATATGGGGATGTTGTCCCAGAGGAGCCGCCTCTTCTCCGAGGGGAGGATGCCCACTCCTTCCTCCACCCTCTGTTTCATCTCCCGGAGAAGCCCGTCGTAGAAATCCACCACTTCCTGGGTACCGCGCAGGGTCACGATGGGCGCCATGAGGATAAAGGCGTCGAAACAGGTCATGGGAGCCGGTCTCGCCGTGTTACAGGAGAGGATCTGCCCCCAGAGACTTATGGCGGCGAAGGACTTAACCGCCACGTCCAGAAACCTCTGCTCGTCGAATTCTTTACCGGTAATCCTTTCCAAGAAGCCGATATATTCCTCCATCTGCCTCACGGCGAAATCCCTGGTGTGTTCCGGGAGGGGACCCCTGACGAAGGGCGTGTCGTATATGTACAGGGGCACGTCGAAAAACCGGGACAGCTCCTCGTACCACTTGAGCACGGTATTGCAGATGTTATTGCAACAGACGAGGAAATCGGGCCTGGGCAATCCCCCTATGGGTCCGCCCTTGGTCACGGCGCTTCCGATATCCCCCCTGGCATAAGAACACAGGTCCCGGGAAAAGCCCATCCCCTCGGCCACCTCGCACAGCTCGACGTTCATGTGGGCCGCTCCACACATGGCCCCATGGTTCTCCGGGTAAACGGGGATCACGTCGAAACAGATCAGGGGCTCAACGGGTCCCCCGGAGGTGATCCAGGCGATCTTCTTCTCGGTGCCCTCGGCGGCCTTGGCTTCCATGTAATACTTGAGCATCAGGTCGCGCATGGCGGCGGTGGACTTTATCTTTCTGCGCTCCTTGTCCGCGCTATCCTGGGTCTCACGGTTACCGTTCACTTCCAACCTCCCGTAAACCTAATCGTCGCCCTCAGACGCCCGCGATGGTCTCGATGAACGCCTGGAGCCTCGTCCTCAGCTGCCCCCGGGAGAAGGACTGGAGCTCGGTCTCGAGCACCAGGGAGGGCACCCCCGCCTCTTCCTGCAGCTTTTTCCGGAGGAAGGGGACGTCGAACAAGTGTGGCTCGCAGAAGGACTGGAGATAAAAGACCACTCCCTGGGCCCCGCTTTCCTTCACCTGGTCCACCAAGCGATTCGCCCTATCCTCCAAGGATTGGTGCTTGGAGGGGCAGTTGACCCTCCTCCACAACCGGGCCGCCAGGGCTTCCTCGGGCGAGCCCTTGTCCTCCACCGGCGCATC
>JBBFMI010000006.1:0-26292 GCA_037478635.1 Candidatus Geothermincolales bacterium
GGGCGGGCTCCCCTCCCGACAGGGTGACCCCTCCCCCCGATTGGCGGAAAAAGGCCTCGTCCCTTGCCAACTCCTCCGCCAGCTCGGCCGCGGTGACCTCTCTCCCTATGACCTCCAGGGCAGCCGCCGGGCATGCCTCGACGCATACCCCGCAGGCGTCACACCTGTCCCTGGCGATAACCATGCCCTCCGGGGTAAGGGTGAGCGCGCCCCTCGGACACGCCTTCAAACATTCCCTTACCCCAACACAGCGGGCCTCGTACCACACCAGCTCGGGCCTGGGATCCATCCCCTCGGGGTTGTGGCACCAGGGACATCCCATGGGACAGCCCTTGAGGAAAACGGTGGTCCGGATTCCCGGGCCGTCTTCCGTTGAATACCTCTGGACGTTGAAGATCACGCCCTTTTTCTCACCCCCTTCTTCCCTACGCTCCCCCGGGAAGGGGTCAGAAGGCCCAGTTCGGTCAGAGGGCATGGGATTCCCTGGCGATGATCTCATCCTGGATTTCCTTTCCCAGCATGACGAAATAGGCGTTGTATCCGGTGACCCTCACCAGGAGGTTGCGGTATTCCTCGGGACGCCGCTGGGCCTCCCTCAGGGTCTCGGCGTCTATCACGTTGATCTGTAGGGCGGTCCCGCCCTTCTCGCCGTAAGTCCTGAGGAAGGCCATGAGCTTCTCCACGTGTTCTGCGTCCCGCAACATCGAGGGACTGAAACTGATGGTGTGAGACGCCCCGTTCGGGGCGCTCTCCAGGCCCAGCTTTCCCACCGAGAGGGTCACCGCGGTGGGTCCGTTCCGGGCGGCCCCGTCCACCGGGCATATGGCATTGGACAGGAAGGTGCCCCTCCTCCTCCCATCGGGGGTGGCGGCAGTCGAGGGGGCATAGGCGATCCAATAGTTCCAGGAAAGGTAACCTCCCCGGTAGCGTCGCCCCGTGGCGGGAGAAACCCGCCTTATCACATCGGTGGTCCACAGCCTATGAAGCCACGCGGCCACCTCGTCGGCGTAGTCGTCGTCGTTGCCGTACTTGGGGGATTTATATATCAGGGTTAGCCTGAGGGCCTCGTGGCCTTCGAAGTTCCTCTCCAGGGCTTCCTTCAACTCGGCCATCTTCACCCTGCCCTCCTCGTAGACCAGCTTTTTCACCGCCGTGAGGGAATCGGCGGCGGTGGCGAAAGCTATGCCCTCCACGGTGATGTAGTTGAAGCGGGGGCCCCCAGCGGTCACGTCCAGACCTTTCTCCGCGCATCCCCCCACGATGGCCGAGAGGTAAGGGGTGGGCTCAAAACGAGACCTTATGGCGTCCGCCTCGTCGCTCACCTCTATCACCCGATCCAGCACCGCCCTGAGTTGGGCCTGGAAGGCCTCCCGGAAATCTTCCCAGGTGGAAAGGTCCTCCACGGGAGGGGTGGCGGGCCCGACCCGCTTCCCGGTGAGCTGGTCCCGGCCGGAGAAGAAGGTGAGCTCCACCGCCTTGGCCAGGTTCACGTTGACGTCCACCGTGCCCGAGCGGTCGTCCCCCTGCAAGGTGTTCTCCAGGCAACCGACCGGCGCGTAATCCCACAGCCTGTCCCGCGGGAGTCCCTGCCAGGCCAGGCCCCGGATTGCGTTCTCATCGAAGTTGAGGAGGAAGGGAGAACCCTGGGCCCTGGCTATCATCTCCGTCACCCGCCGCAGGAGCCCTTCCGGGGTGCCCGCGTGGAGCCTCACGTTGGGCTTGGGCTCCAGCATGTTCATCTCCTCGATTACCTCCAGGATCAACCAGGTGAGCTCGTTGGAGGCGTCCTCGCCGTCGGGACCGATGCCCCCGAGGGTCATGAGTTGGCCGAAGCCTGAGTTTATCCCCTGGTTGGTGAGGACACGGGACTGGAAATCGTAGGCGTAGTTGTGCTTTATCCAGAAGCACTGGAGAATCTCCTTGGCCCTTTCCCGATCTAACCTCCCTTCCTCCAGGTCCTTCCTGTAGTAGGGGTACATGTACTGGTCGAATCTGCCGTGGGAAAGGCCCGCCCCGGGATAGGACTCGGCCGCCATCACCAGCATGTGGGTGAACCAGACGGACTGGACCGCCTCGTGGAAGGTCTCCGCCGGCTCCCACGGAACCTTGTGGCATATCCGGGCTATCTCCCTCAATTCCCCAGCCCTCGCGGGGTCCTTCTCTGCCTCTGCCAGCCTCAGCGCTTCCTCCGCGTAACGCCGAGCCAGGTCCCTCGCCGCCTCGCAGCACTCCATGAGGGCCTGGTAGAACTCTCGCTTCCCCTCGTCCCCGGCCCGATCCCTCCTGCAGCGGAGGTCCTCGTATATGCCGGAGAAGCCCTCCCTGAGAACCCGCGGGTAATCCGGGATTATGTGGCCCGGTATGGCGCCGGCGTTCCCCAGCCCCAGCTGGTTTATCTCCTGGGCCTTCTTCCACCATCTCTTCATGGCCCTTTTCCAGGCCCGGGCTTCCCTCTTGTTGTGGCACTTGGACAGGGCGGTGTTGAACTGGCCTCCCACCACCAGTTCTCCCTCCAGGATCTGCACCGGCAGGTAGCGACGGCATACTTCCCGGAAGAAGAGGGCCCTCCTCAGCACCAAGGATCTCTCCCAGAAACCGTCGGGCAGTTCCACCCTTCGGGCCAGCACTTTAAGGGATTCCCGGTAGGCCTCCATGAAGGGATACATCTCCGGGACCACTCCCCAGTTTATGGGGGAGAAAACCTCGTCCCAGGGAGTTCCCGTGGTGAAGGGCATGACCTCGTTGCGGAAATACGGCCTCTTTTCCGGGGAGAAATATTCTTCCCGCAACCTCTTGACCCGGGGCGAGAGAGATTCGGACGGTTTCCAGATACGGTCAGGGGTCAAGATCTCCCTGTCCTCCATCGAGCACCTCCCCGCTTCCCTCCGGGGCATCCCAAGACCCTTGACGGCCGGTTGCCTTGGGATTGCCAAAACAAATTGCCGATACTTATCAGAAGATGAGGTTCTGGAACTGCCATTCCAGCATGGAGCGCCCCACCTCCACCAGCCGCAGGTCCCTGGACATCCGGGCCACCTCGGGGGATGCCTTCACCGGAAGCTGCAGCACGGCCTGGTCCATGGCCTCCACCCACTCGGGCAACCTGCGGCCGAAATAAAGGAGGAGCTCCAGTCTTTCCCTACCTCCCTGAGTCTCCAGGAAGGTGAGCCGGAGAAGCCTCTCCGCCACCACCCGCATGGCGGTGAGATCCACTTTGCCCTGGGCCAGGGCCACCCTGAGGTCCGGGGAGATGGTATCGGGATCGATCCCGCTCACCACCCGGTGATGCCACCTTTCCATGAGCGCAAGAACCGAGGGTATCATGGCCGCCCTCTCCCATATGAAAAGGGACCTGGAGATCGGCTGGTGTCCCCACCCAGGCTCTCCCAGCATGCGCTCGGACGGGACCCGCACCTCGTCCAGCACCAGGATCCCGTGAGGGGAGGTGGGGATGAAACCCAGGTCGAGTTCCTCTACCTTCACCCCGTCTTCCCTCTCCACCAGGAAAGCCGAAAGACCTGCCTTTCCCCTCTCAGGATCGGTGGAGGCCACCACGAGAAAGACGTCCGCCCAGGGAGCGTTGGTGACCGGGCCCTTCCTGCCGCTCAAGACGTATCCGCCCTCCACGGGCTCGGCCACGGTGTTCATCTTTCCGGGATGGGCTCCCGATCCGAACTCCGAGATGGCGGCCGCCCCTATCCTCTCACCGGACAGAAGCGACGGGAGGTAACGGTCCTGGAGTTCCCGGGAACCAAAAACCAGCAAAGGATATGCGCACAGCAGGAGATGGTCGAGGAAGCTCAGAGCCAGCCCGAGGTCCTGCCCCACCTCCACCAGGCTGGCCACCATGTTGGCGATCTCTACCAGCTTTTCCCCGCCGGCCTCCAGCGCCCCGCGGTCAGGCCCTCCCAGAAGCCCGAGCTCTCCCGCCTCCCTCCACAGGGAGAGGCCCTGGCGCCAGTCCCTCTCCCTGTCCTGCAGGGTCTTGTGGATCCTCTCTTTGGCAAATACCGCCAGCTTGTGGGGCATGAAATACACCTCCCGCCGAGCCGGCCCACGGTCAAGACTATCTTAATTCTCCTTTCCTCCACCGCGCAAACCGAACGAACGTGTAACTCCAGGGAAGAATCGTGATTTTTCTCGTCAATTCCCATTTATTGGGAGCACTGGCTTAAATTGCGAACCGCCCGGGCTGTCCGGGGAGTCGGCTCACCTCGAAAAGACGGACGGGATTCCCGCCACCTAACAGGACAATATCGCCCCCTCCCTTTCCCGGGGGGCAATTCTGAGGCTCAGCTCCTGCGGACGATCCCCGCGGAACCCCGCGCGTTCAACGAATCCCGAACAGACCGCGGAGGCCTCTCCCTGGAAGGAAACGGCCCATGGGTCCGGGGCGGTCTAACGGCCCACGCCGCGATACCCGATGACTCTACCTCGTCGCACGGGGTTCTCGCCAGGCCCCGGGAGCGCCAATCCGAAGGCAGAAACGCCTTCTTCCCCATTAGGTGTTAATAGGGGAGACTCCCCTGGGGAGTCCGGCAACCCCGCATCCGGCTGCAGCCCGAAAAAAAACTGCCATCGCTCCGGGTGAAGAGCAGCCACTTCGGTGGAGTGGGGGAAAGCGTTTATCCCCTGTCTTTCTGCCTGTTCTCTTTGTCCCTTCGATTCCATCCATCCACGCGCCGGCTGATCAAACTAATGGAGGAGCAAAAACCACCCACTCGGTGGATGGTTTCGCCAACCGCATATTCCATCATCAAGTTGCTATCGACAGAGGGCGTCAATCGTGATCCTTGAAATGGCGTTCAGAGGATTTTAGGTTTTGAGGGACAGCCCTTCCCCCTACGCGCAAGCCCCCTAATTACCCCCCAGCCCTCTTGCGAACTGTCCCTCAGGAGGCCCGCCACCCCCCGCGGGCCTCTTCCTTTTTATGGACTCCCCACTCCAAGGCGATAACCCCCAACCCGTGCGACCTGGGCCCGGCAGCGCTCAGGAGCGCACTATCTGGTTGAGGTGCTGGGTGAACTCGATGAGCTCCTGCATGTCGGTGAACTCGCCACTGGGGAAACAGAATTCCTCCGACCAGGGATTCAGCCGGAACCTCTCCCTCTCCTGGGGCGCATATATTTTTTTGAATTCCCGGTAAAGCCCGGTCCCCCGGAAAACCACCAGGGGGAAGAAGGACGACTCGTTGAACCCCTCGTCCCGGAGCAGGCGGGCGGTCCTCTCCAAGTTGGACCTCGTATCGGTGGGCAGGCCGGCTATGAAGGTCAGCAGGGGTTTTAAGCCGGCATCCCTGACCGCGCGGGCAGCCCGCAGGATCTCGGAACCGGTGGCCCTCTTCCTGACCACCTCCCTGAGGATGCGATCGTCGAGGGACTCCGCTCCCAGGGCGACCGAGGCGAACCCCGCCCTCTTCAAGCCCTCCAGCACTTCTGGGGTCACCGTGTCCACCCGGGTCTGGATGTGATAGGAATAGGGCACTCTCTCCGCCACCTCCAAGAGCTTCCAAAGCCGTTTGCGGTTCAAGGCGAAGGTGGCATCGCCGAAGTAAAACGACCGGTCTCCCTCGGTGAAGTTGTCCCAGCAGAACTCCAACACTTCCCCCACGTACTCGGGGGAATGGAAGCGGGTCTTTCGCTCCCATATGGTGGGATCGAGACAGAAGGTGCACTCCTCGGGACAGCCCCTCGAGGTGAGAAAGCCTGCGCCCGGGATGTAGTCGTCGAAGGGATTCAGTGCCTTGAGAAGACGGTGGCGGAGTCCCACCCTGAACTCCTCCGATACCGTGTACAGGTGAGGAAAGCGGTCCAGGTCCCTTTCCCTTTCCCGGGGGGGATTGTGGACCCATCCGTCCCCCTTTCTCCAGGTGAGGCCTCGTATGCCGGAGAAATCCCTGGCTCCTTCCCTGAGAGCAGAGATAAGCTCGTAAGTGGTCCATTCCCCCTCTCCCCTCACCACGAAATCCGCTCCTCCGTCCCCCATGATCTCGTCGGCGTGGAGGGTGGCATAGACCCCACCGACCACCATCGAGCATCCGGGCAGGAGCCGCTTCAGGTCCACCAGGAGCTTCCTGGCGTGAAGCGCCACGTAATAGATGGAGATCGGAAACAGGAGGACGTGCGGCTCGAGCCTCTCCAGGCTCCCGTAGAGGTGCTCCCTGGCCATGGAGAGAGCTTCGTCGGTGGCGATGGGCGAAAGGCTGGGGGAATCCTCCCCGTCAACCCCATCCTCCCGGAACCACCTATCCTCCTGGAACACGTCGGCCACCAGGTTGACGACCTCGAAATCGACGCCCATGCCCTTGAGGAAGGCGGCCACGTACATGACCCCGTATTCGGGGACCAGCAAGGACTTGTTGCGCAGGGCATCGTATCGGATGGTCCAGAGGGGATGGGGCTTGGTCTCCAGCAGTCCATACCCCCAGACGTCGGAGAGGATCACCACTCTAAGGTCCCTGCTCGCCAATGGCACCTCCTGTGACTTGTCGCGTCAACGCCGAAACAGGTGGGGGATAACCTGGCGGCACTCACCTCTCGGCCTGCTTTCCGGCACATCCGCTTGTCATCCCGACCCACGGCGCCCGACTCGCTGCCGATTCCAGCAGGAGTTTATCACTCCCTGGCGATAAGGGTAATCCCGGACTCGGGTTCTCAGGTCGTCAGGTCATCCGAGGTCCTCGCTTATCCTGCGCTCCCGTCCACTTGTTCCCTTCGCCACCCCTCGGTGCCCCCGTTTTCCATTTTCATCCCTTTCTCTCCCTGCACTCGACTCTTGCTAAATCATTGGCCCCGTGACCTCGGAAAAAACAGAAAGGAAAAGGCCGCCCCGCCGGGCGGCCTTTTCGGTTGTACCTTCAGAGCTTGCCGAGAAGGATGCGGCTGATGATGAGCTTCTGGATCTCCGAGGTGCCCGCGCCTATGGTGCCCAGCTTAGCGTCCCGCAGGGTCCTCTCCACCGGGTACTCCCGGATGTAGCCGTAGCCGCCGAAGATCTGCACCGCCTCACTGGCCACCCGGAAGGCCGCCTCGGTGACGAACAGCTTGCAGACGCAGGCCTCCAGCATGGCCGGGATCCCCTGATCCTTCATCCAGGCCACGCGGTACACCAGGAGCCTCGACGCGTCCAGGAGGCACTTCATCTCCGCGATCTTGAAGGCCACCGCCTGGAACTTCCCTATGGGCTTTCCGAACTGCTTCCTCTCCCGCGCGTACTGGATACACCGGTTGATGTTCGCCTCCATGGTCCCCACCGCCGGGGCGACCATGATGGCCCTCTCCCATTCCAGGGTGGCCTTCCCCACCCCGTAAAAGCCTTCGCCTTCCTCTCCCAGTCGATTCTCCACCGGGACCTTGCAATCGTTGAAGGCGAGCTCGGCCGTGGGAGAAGTCCGGTTGCCCATCTTGTCGAGTTCCCGGCTGACCTCGAAGCCCTCGAAATCCTTCTCCACTATGAAAGCGCTGATGCCCGCCCCTCCCTTCTCCTTGTCCGTTACCGCCAGGACGATGCATATGTCGGCGATGGGGCCGTTGGTGATGAACATCTTGGTCCCGTTGAGTATGTAGTGATCCCCCTTGCGTACCGCCGTAGTCCTGATGGACGCGGCGTCGGACCCGGCGTCGGGTTCGGTCAGGGCAAAACAGCTTATCTTCTCCCCCGAACAGATGGGGGGAAGGTACTTCCTCTTCTGTTCCTCGTTGCCCATCACCCATATAGGTATGGCTCCGATGATGGTGTGAGCCCCCCAGGACAGGGACATGCCGGCGTCGCCGCCCCCGGCCCCGAAGGCGTCCATGGCGATGGCGGTGTCCAGGGCCCCCGCTCCCGAACCGCCGTACTCCTCCGGGAAGGGAAGGCCCAGTAAACCCATGTCCGCCATCTTCCGCCAGCCCTCCCAGTAGAACTCCCCCCGCCGGTCATATTCCTCGGTGTAGGGGGCGATCTCCCGGGCGGCGAACTCCTTCACCTCGTTGAAGAAGGCCTTTTGTTCGGGGGTCAACTCGAAATCCATGGCTTACCTCCTTACCTCATCCGTCTCCTCTCCCTGTATGAACAGGAGTACAAGAAATTGACCTTTAGTCTATTATATACACGGAAAACCCGTGGCACTACGGGGAGCGGGAGTAGACCATCCTGGGGGTTATTCAGAGATGCCTGTTCTCTCTCGCGTGACGCCACCCCGGGACCGCTCAGCCCGTCCGGATTCCCACGCCCAAGTGGATCGAACGGGAGACGCCCGCACAAAATCTATTTGCCGACCGCACAACATCCATGTGCAATTACGGGTTCTGTAATAACCCAAGCCCAGTTGGATCGCGCTAAGGTCGGCCGTAAACCTCACTCGTCGGGGCCATCCCCTGGCTCCTGTCCTGTCCCCGTTGTCCTTCCGCCGGCCCTCTTTTCCAGCAGGTCCGATATCCTCTCCCGCCCATCCCCCAGAGCGAGACAGGAAACGAGGGACTCGAGCTCTTGGTCTAAGCCGAAAGGGGCATATCCATCCCGGCTTGAACGGAGAGCCCTGGCCGCCGCCAACTGGGCCGCCTTGCTCCCCTGGAGCAGCCCGTTCAACAGCTTTTCCAGGGCCCTCTCCAGGCCTCCCCTGGGAACCACCTCGTTCACCAGCCCCCACTCTGCGGCCTTGCCCGCATCCACCATGCCTCCCAACAGCACCATCTCGGTGGTCCTCTTTTCGCCCACGGCCCCCACCAGCCGCCTGATCCCTCCCATCCAGGGCACGAGGCCCAACCTGACCTCCGGGAAACCGAAGCGGGAGCCTTCCTCTGCCAGTATGAAGTCGCAGGCCAGGCAGAGCTCGAGGCCCAGCCCTGCCGCCACTCCCCTGACCAGCGCCACCTTGGGTAGGGCGAGCTCCGCAAGCCGGTTCACCACCAAGCTGGCCTCCCTCGCCCTCTTTCTCATCTCGGCCAAATCTGCCCCCGCCCAGGTCGAAAGATCCAGTCCGGCACAGAAGGCCTTTTCTCCTTCCCCCTCCAGAGCCACCAGCCGCGCCCTCTCATCTGCCTCGATCGTCACCATGTACTGCCACAAGAGCCTGAGGTCTCCCGGTTGCAGCACGTTCATCCGCTCGGGCCGGGAGATGACCAGCCTGGCTAACTCGCCCTCCTTTTTGAGGACCACGCCCGCGGATTTTCCGTCCATAAACGACCCCCGAGTCCGCCTTTCTCCGCCTCACCAGGCACGAAAACCCATATAAAGGACCGGCCCCGAGCAGGGCCGCGTCGTCCGAGGATCACATTTAAGGGGGCGCAATCCCGCGCCCCCTCTACCCTTCAGACCTTCCAGTAGCTCTTCTTCTCGCCGCCTTCGTAATCGTAAAATCCCTTCCCCGTCTTCCTGCCCAGGAGACCCGCCGCGACCATCCTCTTCATGAGCGGGGGCGGGCAGTACTTGGGATCACCGGTGTCGTTGTAGATCGCGGTGGAGGCGTTCATCATCACGTCAATGCCCACCATGTCCGCCAGCTCCAGCGGCCCCATCGGCAGGTTGTAGCCGAGTCGCATGGCCGTGTCGATATCATCCGGGGACGCCACGCCCGCCTCCAGCATCCTGATGGCCTCCAGGGCCATGGGCATGTAAAGGCGGTTGGCGATAAAACCGGCGTGATCCTTGAGCACCCTCACGGTCTCCTTGCCCACGGAACGGGCCCATTTCTCCGCGATCTCCATGGTCTCATCGGAGGTCTGGACGCCCCGGATGATCTCGCACAATCGCATCAAGGGAACGGGGCTGAAAAAGTGGGTCCCCACCACCTTGTCCGGACGACGGGTGGCGGCGGCGATGGAAGAGATGGGTATGGCGGAGGTGTTGGTTGCCAGGATGGCGTGAGGCGGACATATCTCGTCGAGCTGGGCAAAGACCTTTTTCTTGACCTCCAGGTCCTCAAATACCGCCTCGACCACGAAGTCCGCGTCAGACGCCCTGCCCAGGTCGGTGGTGGTCTCCAGGTTGGAAAGGGCGGCGTCGTGTTGCTCCTGGGTCAGCTTGCCCTTCTCCAGGAACTTGCCCAGAGACTTCTTTATCGATTCCAGGCCCTTTCCGGTACGCTCCTCGTCCACGTCATGCATCACCACTTTGTATCCCGCCTGGGCGGTCACCTGCGCTATGCCGCTTCCCATCAGACCCGAACCCACCACGAAAACCTTCTTTATCTCCATCGCCGACCTCCTTTCCCTAAGACCGCTCGTGCCCGCGGTACTTCCCCCGTCGACGCCCAAAGTATAACATAGCAGGATGGGAACGGCGCGAAGTCACTGGAATAAACTGGATGACCATACACCCGTAAATCGGGGCGCCGCTTAAAACGGCCGTTGATGCCAAACCGCAGGAGGAAGGGACGGTCGAGTGACAGGCAAAAAAGACCAGCCCGGAACCGGATCGCCAGGGGGAAGGAGAACGACTGGCCCAATGACCTCGTTTACCCTTCGGCAGGGAAGACCTTGGCCAGGTCACTTTCAAAAGATCCTGCGCCGAGGGCAAGGCCCCGCCGCGGTGGGCGAGGAAATATCTGCATGGTCAGTTCTTTCCCCGGGAAAGGTCGCCAGATTCGCCCCTCCGCTAATCATTATCTTGGCATCGATGCTCAACGCGCTGAGAGGCCTTCACTCCACGAGGAAACGAAAGGGAGGGGGCAACGGGAAAGCGGCGAGGAAATGATCCCCGAAAAGGCGAGTTTTGCCCGGGGAATTACAAGTCCGTAAAAGAAATGGAAGATTTGATACTCCCGACGCCCAGGACCGATCCCTTTTGACCTCGAGCGTGGTAAATTTTTCCTTAAGTCGGTCTTGCTCGCATCGGCAACCGGCAGATCGAGCAGAATGCCGATCAGGGCCAGTCGACATCATCCCTCCGAGCCGAACCATCTCCCCCTCCCGTGAGCCCTCCCGCGCCACCGGCTTAAAGCCACGGGACCCGGACATTCTCGGCACCTTTTACCCCGTAACGAATCGGTGCCCGGAACGACCATGAGGGATGATGATCGACATCAAACCTCAGGGCCGTTCCGTCTCCCCATCCCGTGAGCCCTCCCACGCCACCGGCTTAAAACCCCGGGTACCCGACCTTCCCGGCACTTGTCATCCCGCATCGGACCGGGGCCTGGATCGACCATGGGCGCTGATATCATCCGGTTCCGGGGCTAACCCAGGAAAAGCGAAAACGCGATAGGGATGCCGGTCCTCCATGGACACCCTTTTACAAGTCGAAGAGGAGTCGCAACCCGCAAGGGCCTGCCGATGCCAAGGGCGTAAACATGGCCGGGACCTCGCCCTACCGGGATCAGTCCAGGAAAACCGGGACGTGACGGAAGGAGTCGACGTCGAAAAGTCCCCGATCGGTGATCTTGAGCGAGGGGATCACCGGCAAAGCCATGAAGGCCAGGGCCATCATGGGGTCGCTGAGACGGCACCCCAACTGACGGGCAGCTCCCCTTATCTTCTGAACCCTCTCCCGGACCTGCTCGAGAGGGAGGGTAGACATCAGGCCCGCCACCTGGAGAGGCAGATCGGCCAGGACTTCCTCGCCTCTCACCACTACCTGGCCGCCCCCCATCTTCTCCACCACCTGGGCCGCCCACCAGATCTCCTCGTCGGAAGAGCCCACCACCACCAGGTTGTGGGAATCGTGGGCGACGGTGGATGCCAGGGCGCCCTCCCTCAGGCCGAAGCCCCTCACGAAACCGACCCCGACGTTCCCGGTCCCCCGGTGCCTCTCGAAGACACATATCTTCAAAATGTCCCGGGAAGGGTCCTGGACCGCGTTCCCATCCTCGACCTTTGCCTCCTCCACAAGGCTTTCGGTGACGATCTGGTCCGGCACCACTCCTATGACCCTTATCCTCTTTCCCTCCGCCCTGAGCGCTATTCCGGGTATCTTGCCCCACGCTATCCTCATGGAAGCTGGAGACCCGCTAATCCTATCCTCGGCCTTCCAGAGGTTCTCCCCCTCCTGGGCTACTTTTTCGCCTTCCCGGTACACCTGCAGGACCCTGAACCCCTTCAGGTCCTCCAGGACCACCAGGTTCGCCCGGTACCCGGGCGCCAGTTCCCCCGTGTCCGCAATGCCGAACCTCCGGGCGGGATTGACCGTCACCATCCTCAGGGCCCTCAGGGGGTCCAGGCCCAACTCCACCGCCCTTCTTACCAGGTAATCGAGGTGTCCCTTCTGGGAGAGGTCCTCTGGGTTAACGTCGTCGCTCACGAGGAGGAAGCGTTCGGGGCTTCCCGAAAGCACTGCCGGAAGCAGGGACTCCAGGTTCTTCGCCGTGGATCCCTCCCTCACGTAGACGTACATGCCCCGGGATAGCTTCTCCATCGCTTCAGCCGCGGTCACGCATTCGTGGTCCGACTGGATGCCCGCCGCCACATAGGCGTTTAGTCCGGCGCCGGAGAGGCCTGGAGCGTGACCGTCCACCGGGAGACCCCGAAAAGCCTGGAGCTTGGCCATGACCTCCGGGTCCCCCGCAATGACCCCCGGATAGTTCATCACCTCCCCCAGCCCCATGACCAGCCCATCGTCTCTCAGCCCCACAAGCTCCTTCACCCCGAGGACGGCGCCGGCGGTCTCCATGGGAGTGGCCGGGACGCAAGAGGGTGCCATCACGTAAAGCTCGAGCGGGAGTCCCCTGGAGACCTCGATCATGTACTTGATCCCATCCATTCCCAGCACGTTGGCGATCTCGTGGAGGTCGGTGACCACCCCCAGGGTGCCCCTGGGCACCACCGCCCGGGCATAATCGGGCAGGGAGACCATGGACGACTCCAGGTGGACGTGGCCATCGATAAAGGCCGGGCAGACCACCGCTCCCCGCAAGTCCTCTTCTCTGTAACCGGAATAAGAGCCTATTCCCGCGATCCTTCCGTCTGCCACGGCCAGGTCGGCCTCCAGAAGCCTCTGTCCCGCCAGGTCCGCCAACCGTGCGTTCTTGAAGACCAGGTCCGCCTTCTCCTCGCCCCTGGCCACCGCCAGCAACTTCGACGTGTCAGAAACCGAAGGCCTTTTGTCCACGATTCCCGCCATGACCTCTCCTTTCGCGTAATGCTTTATCTGGAAATTACTGGTTCATCAGAGGAAGACCCGCTTCCAGAACATGAATCCCTGCGGGTGTCCCGGGATCGATAACACCCCGACACAACTCCCGCGCGATGACACTTCGAGGAACCGGCACCAGATCGCAGAAGGTGGTCGTTCTCAAACCACCGGTTGATCGCCCAGTTCCCCGGCATATGACAGGCCCTCCCCGGGATAACTCTTCATCTCCAGTATCACCTTGAGGGAATTTTCCCGGGAGGCGTATTCGAAGGCTTGGAGCCCCATCTCCAGCTGGAACCGGCGATCGATGAGGTCCTGCACGTTAACCAGTCCCCTCACCAAGGCCTTGATAGCCGGTTCAAAGGGACCGCAACGGGAACCCACCACCGTCACCTCGTCCACCACCAGGGAGGCGATGTCCACATCCACCCTTCCCACGTAAGTGCTCTTCTGGACGATGATCCCCGAGGGGCGGACCAGCCTCCTCGCCAGGTCGAACCCCTCCGGGTTCCCGGTGCACTCCACCACCACGTCGAACTTTTCTTTCCCCGTCAGCTCGCTCTCCTTGGCCGTCCTTATCCCCATCCGATCCAGCAGGTGTAGCTTGTGCTCGTGCTTTCCCACCGCCAAGAGGTTGCATCCCGGCAGGCGCATCACCTGGGCCGCCAAGAGCCCCAGCTTCCCGTCACCCAACACCACCACGCTCATGTCGGGCTTTATGTGAACCTGCTCCAGTATCCGGAAACAGGCCGCCAGCGGTTCCACGAATACCGCCGAATACCTGGGTAGGACATCGGGAACCACGTGGAGGTTGGCCAGGGGGAGGGTTATGTACTCAGCGAAAGCGCCCTGTCTGCCCTTCATGCCCAGGATAGTACGGTTGGGACAGTGGTTGTGTTTGCCCTCGATGCACATCTCGCAGGAATAACAGGGGCAGTTGATCTCTCCCACCACCCTTTTCCCCACCCAAGTGGGATCGTCAGCCCTCTCCACCACGCCCACGAACTCGTGGCCGAGCACTCCCTCGTAATCCATGTATCCCTTGACGATCTCCAGATCGGTGTGGCAGATGCCGGCGGCGATGACCTTGATGAGGGCCTCCCCGGGACCGGGCTCAGGCACCGGGAGATCGTCCCTGAGCTTCAAGCTGCCGTCAAAGTAAAGGCCGAGCATCAGCTAACCCTCCTTCCCTTGGAAACGCTGGCCCGACGTGCTTCGTGCCTCCGCCAGCGAAATGGCAACCGGCTACTAAATTGACCCGGTTCACCCGCATCACCAGCCCCGGCCCACGATCAAGGGCGTTATCTTGGGTCGTTCCAAACCTGCCTCCCCGTCCCCAAGACCCCGGAAAGGCTTTCTCGCACCGAAGCGTCATCCCTTATATTCACCGAAGCGTCATCCCCTATATTCTTACTACGAACGATGAACGCACATCCAAGGAAGCCCTCGCCGCCGTCCCTCTCTGCGTGTCCATTTCCCCATGCTCGAACCAGGCCGCCACCTCAGGGGCCTTTCTTCTCGGAGGCCACCTCCGGCACCGCCACCGCGCCGCTCCCGCTCAAGAGGTAGATTATGGAAGGAAGCACCAGCAGGCTGGCGGCCATGGAGACGACCAGCGAAACGGCGGTGATGGCTCCAAACCTGGCGATGGGTGCCATCTTGGAAAGAGATATGATGGCAAACGCCCCTGCGGCGCAAACGGTGCTGGCGACAATGGTCTTGCCCACCGTGACGAGAGACTTCCTTATCGCCTCCTCCACATCGGCCGATTCCTTCTCTTCCAGGAACCGATGGGTGACGTGAATGCCGAAATCGATGCCCACGCCGATGACCATGGAGGCGATGAGGATGGTCATCATGTCCAGCTCCCACCCCATCAGGGCGAGGAAGCCCAGCTCCGCCCCGATTCCCGCCACCAGGACGCTAAGGGTAGCCAACCCGTAAGTGAGAGAGCGGAAGATTATCACCAGCACCACTGCCGACAGCAACAGGGCCATCAGGCTGGACCAAAGCTGGGTGGGGACCAGGTCCCCCAGCATATCCGAGGTCATGGGAGTCATCCCCCCGATACGGTACTCGATGCCCCGTGCTCCCAGGGTTTCCGCCGCCGCCCATTTCAGGGCGTCGTTCTTGGCCAGCAACTCCCGGTTGTCCCTGGCGCCACCGCTCATGACGCTCACCAGAGCCGCGTCGTGGCCCGCAGTCACCAGGGACCCTTCCTGGGGACCGAAACTCTCGGCGATAGCATTGAGGTCGGCTTCCGCCTCCTCGCGGCTACGGGGCAACCCATCGGCGACTTCGTCCGGCGAGGTCGGCCGGAAGGGAGCGCCCTCCACCCTTCCGGTAGCCCTGCGGAAATCGTACATCAACTCCGCCAGGCTGGAAGAGTTTTCCTCCCCGAAGTAAGGGGTTTCGGCCAGTTTTAGCTGGAAATCATACAGGGCCACCAGGACCTTGGGATCCAGGACATCCCCTTTCACTAGTATCACGTCCTCCTGTTTGCCCCCGAAGAATTCCTCATGTCGGTACTCCGCCTGGAGGCTGGGTATGTCCTGGGGCGCCAGGGCTCTCAGGTCGGGTGTCGTCCTGAGCCTGGGAAGGGAAAGCCCACAGAACGCCAGGAGGATCAGGAACGTTACTACCACAGCCCATGAATGGCGCACGGAAAGCCGGTACAATCCCTCCAATCCCCTGTCTATCCTTCTTTCGCGACTGAAGGTGAAGTTGGAAACCCCCCTCGGGAGCGCAGATTCCCCCTTCTTGGTCCTCCTCCTCTCCTCCCGCAAACACATCAAGGCGGGCAGCAAGGTCACGCTGAACAGGAAACATATCCCCAGCCCCACACCGCACATCAAGCCGAACTGCCTCACCGCCTCGAAACGGGAAAGCCTGAAACTAACGAAACCGAAGAAAGTGGTGATGGAGGTGAGGAACACCGCTACCCCCGCGGTAAGCACGGCCCGGCGAGCCGACCGTCTTCCGTTACGGGTCGTGCCATATTCTTCGTAAAAACGCCCCATCATGTAGATGAGGTTCTCCAGGCAAATACCGAGCACCAGAGGCCCTATAAGGGCCGAGATGACCGTGTAGGGAAGTCCGAACCATCCCATCAGGCCGTATATCCACAGGGCGGTCATGACGGTGACCACCAGGGGAAGGAAGACGTCGGTGACCCTCCGGAAGGTTAGGTACAGCACCAGGAGTAAGAAAGCCCCAGCCGCCACCGCCATGATCCAGGTGCTGGACAAGACGTATTCCTCGAGGTCCTTATCCACGGAGATGCCACCGCTCACCGATACCGCGGCCGCAGGCTCGCCCCCGAAATAGTCTTGGAAGAAAGATTCCAGCCGGTAGGCCAGGTCCCTCCTCTGCTGGGTGGAAAGATCGGGGTTCACCTTTACCCTGATAAGGGTCCTCTTCATGTCCTCGGCGAGGAGAGCGCTTCCTTCTTTTTCCACCATCCACTTCCTGGCCACAGGATCGTCCAGGTACATCCTGACGCCCTTTTCTATCACCTGCGGGAAGGGTATAACCCGGGACGGGTCCTCCGGGTCGGGGACATTGGCGGCCTCCTGGAAAAGGATGAGAGAGGGGTCGTCGATGGCGATACCGTACTCCTGTCTAGCCCTCAGGAGCATGTTGGAGACAAAACCTCCCAGGAAATGGTTGACGCTGACGTAATTCTCCTTTCCGACCTCCCTCTCCAGCTCCTTTTCCAGGAGTATGAACTTCTTGATCATGGGATAGGAGAGGAGGTGGTCGCTCTCGACCATCGCCACCGAGTAGTCTATCCCCCCGAAAAGCCGGTTGACCTCCTTGATGGCCTCGGTAGAGGGAAAACCCGTGGGTATCAGGTCCCACTGACCCGACCTGACCTCCATGCGGGCAATGCCAGCCGCCACCGGTATGGTGAGCACAAGGCAAACCAGCACCACCCAGCGAGATCTTTCAGCCGCCAGGCGGGCGAAAAAAGCGAAAATCCTCTTATCCCCTTTACCAAGGCCACGGGAAGATCCAAGGCCGTTTTTCCCCCTGACGCTGCCACCGACCATCGGGATTCCTCCTCCACGAGACCAGCTAAGACGTGCGGCTCCCTTTCCCGGGCCGCCGAATTCCCGCCCCTTTCAGTTCGGGGCCTCAAAGGAGACCGACGCATCTGGACTTACCCGTTTATTCTAACGTCTCAACCTGACGGTTGGTTACCTGCCCGGAAGCAAGCTGGCCGGGCTCTCGCGACCTCTTGGAGCGAAGCGCGAGGACGACGAGAACTTCAGGGCTTCCTCGAGCGCTTCGCCCGCGACGGGGTTTTCTCCAAGCCCTCTATCTCACGAGTGGGAAAATGGAGATGCACGACGGGTTGAAATTAAAATTATGCGTAGACCTTTGACCGGCCCTGGACGGGATGCGTCAGGTTTTCGCCACGAGGGGCGTAGAAGGAGTGAAGACCATGGCCTATCTGCTCTCTTATCGGATCGAGGATTATGATCTGACTACCCTTCGCGAGGTCGTATCGGAGATACTGGACCGAAGCGGCCTGCGATTCCGCGACAAGACCGTTCTGGTGAAGCCAAATCTCCTGGGGCCATTCCCTCCCGAGTCCGGCGTGGTCACTCATCCAGCCCTGATCCAGGCGGTCCGGGAAGAACTGACGGCCCGAGGGGCCACCGTGTGGGTGGGTGACAACCCCGGGCTAAGGGGATACGGGTTGGTGGAAAAGGTCGGCAGGGTCACCGGCGCCGCAGAGGCGGCAGGGGATTGCTGGGTCAACCTCTCCCTGAATCCTCGAACCGTCCCCCTCCCCTCCCGCTATGTCAAGGAGGTCCAGATAGCCAGCGAAGTACTGGACGCGGACATCCTCGTCTCCCTTCCGAAGCTGAAAACCCACGTGAGCACGGTCATCACCGGAGCCATCAAGAACAGCTATGGCTTCTTGGTGGGCGGAGAAAAAGCCAGGTTACATTCGGCAGCTCCGACCCATCGTCGTTTCGGCGAGCTGGTGGTGGACGTCTACTCCCTGCGCCCTCCGGACCTGGTGATCATGGACGGGATAATCGCCATGGAAGGAAATGGGCCCTCCGGCGGCCTCCTCCGGAGGCTGGGAGTCGTCCTGGCCAGCGACAGCGGCGGAGCCGTGGACCTGGCAGTCTGCCGCTTGATGGGCGTGGCTCCCGAGAAAGTCCCCACTCAGCTGTACGCCATGAGAAGAGGGCTTTCCCCGGGGGACCTCAAGGAAGTGGAGCTGGCGGGCGAGATCCCACGGGCGGAGGGTTTCAGGCTCCCGTCCACCGTCGCCAGGTTCGACCCCTTCGGGCTGATACAGAAGTTGATATTCCGGGGCATCTCGAGGCCCCGCTTCCACGTGGACCTGCAAGAATGCGACGGGTGCGCATCCTGCCTGAGGGGATGCCCGGCGAACGCCATAACCATGAGAAGCCAACCCGCGTTCGACCGGTCCAGGTGCATAGGTTGCTACTGTTGTTACGAGCTTTGTCCCCGGAACGCCATCGCCATAAAGGGGTTCGTGAACCTGCTCCGTAGAGGAAGCTCGAATCGAGCGGCAAACGCATCCCGCTGACTCAGCACGACGAGTTCCCGTCCCACAGGGAATCTCGATGGGTCGGGCTGGGCGCCACGGCCTTGCCCTCCGAGAAGACGTCCCCCGTTCAAGGTGAGCTCTCGGCCGCCCGTTACGTCCATTGCTTCCCTTCCCCTGCCGAGGGGTAAAATCCTCTTTTCTCTCGAGCAAAACGGGCACCTACACCCACCGTTGTCTCTCCAGGAAATATAGGAGGCTAACGTCTAAGAAGTGCGCGTCCGCGAGAGGCGGTGGCTTCCCGCAGCCTGGCCGGTCCGCACGTCCCGTGGCCCCTCCTGCCCAATGCATCACCTTCCACAACATCTACTTTACTGCCGACCGAAAGAGGCCTTTCAGCAGGTATTTATCCTCGCCCAGGCATCTGGGCCAAATTCCATCCCAGGGGTCTTCCCGTCTTGAGAAGACGGAGACGGGAAGACCGTGGGTCCAAACGGACGATGCCTTCCAAGACGTGGCGATTTATAATATAAATCCTCGTCGAGCCGTCTTAGGGGCCGAGGCAGACTGGGACGTCGGTCACGCGCCCGTTCTCGGGGGAGATGGCGGATCAGGCTCGTCTCGGGGAAACCGGCATGCCATCCCCCGGCCGGGGGGTCGGGGAGGCCCCAGGGTTATATCGGTAGAAGGAGAGCGCCTTGAGTCAGCTCACCGGCATCTTCAAGGAGAACGTCGACCGCTTCCCCGAATACCAGATCGCCTCCTTCGAGGGAAACGCGTATACCAATCGACACGAGTTCTCCATCATCACGAGGTACGCCCGGGGGTTGAGGGAATTGGGTATGGACCAGGGCGACGTGCTCCTCATCTTCATGGAAAACAGCATGGAGGTGCCCAGGCTTTATGCGGCCTGCCTGTTAAGCGGGATCGTGTTCTGTCCAACCCTCTTCCTGTTGAGCGCCGACGAGCTGTCCTGGATCGCCGAGCACTCGGAGGCCAAGTTCATAGCGACCGACCCAGCGCTTCTCGGCAAGGTAAAGGAAGCCTGCGCCGGTCTGTGGGAAAGGGGCCGGGTCATCGTCGCCTCCCACGCGGGGGAAGAGGTCAAGGGGACCATCACCCTGCGGGACCTGTCCGAGGGACAGCCCGACGCACTTCCGGGCCCAGAACCCTCCGATGACGATATTGCTGCTCTCCTCTACACTTCCGGCACCACCGGCAAGCCCAAGGGGGTGCTCCTATCCCATGGGAACCTGGGGAGCAACGTCATTTCGTCCATAAGGTCCGGCAAGGTGGGCCGGGACGAGACCGCGCTCAGCGCCCTTCCCCTCTCCCATTCCTTCGGCATAACCGTGTCCCTCATGCCCTGGTTCGCGGGCTTGAAAGCTGTGCTGATGCGCTGGTTCGACCCGGAGGGAGTACTCCGGCTCACCGAGGAGTTTCACGTACGATCGATGGTGGGAGTTCCCGAGATGTTCGTGCAATTGCTGAATCACCCCCACGCTGACCGTTACAACACCAGGAGCTGGAAAAGATTGGTAAGCGGCGCGGCGCCCTGTCCCGTGGAGATCCAGAGGGCATTCCACGACAAGTTCGGGGCGAATTTATACGAGGGTTATGGGCTCACCGAGGCCTCCCCCATCGTGTCGATGCAGGGCCCCCACATACCTTTCAAGTACGGTTCCGTGGGCCTGCCCTTGGAGGGAGTCGAGGTCAGGGTGGTGGACGATTTCGACCGTCCCCTCCCACCGGGGAGTCCCGGGGAGATAGTCGTCAGGGGACCCAACGTCATGGTGGGCTACCTCAAGGATCCCGGGGCAACGGAGGAGGCCTTGCGGGGAGGCTGGCTGCACACGGGCGACATAGGTTTTATAGACGAGGATGGGTATCTCTACGTGGTGGAGAGAAAAAGGGACCTGATCATAACCAGTGGCTTCAACCTCTATCCCGCGGAAGTCGAGGAGGTGTTGCAGAGGCATCCTTCCGTGGAGGAAGCGGTCGCGGTGGGGAAGCCTGACCCGGTGAGGGGCGAGGTGGTACATGCCTTTATCAAGCTCAAGGAGGGGAGAACGGTATCCCCCGCGGAACTTCTCGAGCATTGTCGGAAGCACTTGGTCTATTACAAGTGTCCCAAGGGTTTCTCTTTCGTCGACTCGATCCCCAAAAACCTCCTCGGAAAGCCCTTGAGGAGGATGCTCCGGGAAAGGCTTCTCGGGGAAAAGGGTTGAGGCGTTTCATCGCGAGGGGTCACCGCGAGCGAAATGGCCTTACCCGCCGACTCGGGCACCGCGAAATCTGCCCCTGTAAAAGGGAATACCATTACGGGCACCTGGCGGCACTTATACCAGGGCGCCTCTCCCCCTTGAAAACCATGCGCGAAACGGAGGAAACTCGTTACTTGCCCAGAACTTAAAACCCGCCCAGATTTGATAGCCACCTATATTCCGGAAACCACTAACTTATCAAGAGCCTGATATGCATATTCCCGATGCACCGAGCAGTCCCGTTTTAAACCGCGGCTATCGCAGGGGAGTAAGTCTCTGCAATACCTGGAAGGATGGTGGCACGACCGCTCATATCAGGCCCAATCCCTCGTCTTCCTCAACCCTCCTGAAAAGTTCGCGGAATGCCTTCTCTCCCGCGGCTACCCTCCCTGCCTCCATCTCCTTCACGACGGTGTAAAGCGACCTCTGAACCGGAAGTCGCATCCCTTTTTCCCTCCCCTTTCTCAGGATCTCGCCCGAGAGATACTCCACCTCGGTTTTCCCGTGCCTTGCCAGGTGAATCGACATCGGGGGCATGAGGCGGTCCCACACCCCATCCCGGAAGGGATCGACGTCATCCCCCTCGATTCCCAATGCCTCTATGGCTTCTCTGCACGCCCTCTCCGCCATGCTCCTGGCCCCCTCGTCTTCCCTCAACAGGGCGGGGCATCTGTTCGCCACCGCGCACAACGAGTTCAGGACGGAGGACACCGCCGTCCTCCTGGCAAATTCCGCCTGCGCCTCGGCGCCCTCGAGAACCCTCACCTTCACATATTTAGAGAGGGTTCCGGTAAACGTGTCGGCAGCGTCCGGGTCAAAACCCTCGCCGACCAGGAGAGCCGCCTCCCTCAATTCCTCCACTTCCACGGAACCGTCCTCGGAAAGGCCGGCGGAAAGCCATAACGTGAGGGCAGCTGAGCGTGGGGCACCCACCAGGCCCTCCAGTTCCGAGATGGCAAAGCCATCCTGCGCGCTTATGTAGCGGGTGTCCCGGTGCACGAAAGGACTGACCTTCCTCAATGCATCGGCCGTGTACTGAGCCGGCACCGCGATGAGCATCAGGTCAAAGGGCTCCACCGGTTTGCCTGCTTCCCCCAACTCGACCTCGACGGTGCCGTCCAGCGCGCCCCTCAAGACAAGCCCCTCCGACCGCAGCCTTTCCCTCCGGGCTGGATCAGCCTCGTACACCACGACTTCCGCCCCTGGGGAAACCAAGAAGGAGAGGACCGAGCCCACTGACCCTCCTCCCAGAACGGCTACCCTCATCGCTCTCCTCCTGGACCAGGACGGGGATCAGAAAGGATCCGCAAGGACTTCCCCCTCGTGTAACTCCCTCGTGTAACCGACCGTTCGAGTCGGATCAACCGAGCCTTCCTTCTTCCGGCCCATCTCGCAGGCTTTTCCCATCGCGCGCTATCCCTGGTCGTCGGCCAGCCCCGGGTTCTCCGGCCCCTCGACCGGACCTTGTTCGGGAGGTGGAGGCGGTATGGGCTTGGAGGTCCAGATGTAAACGGGAGTTCCCACCTCCACCAGGTCAAAGAGCTCCACGATATTGGCGTTGGACATCCTGATGCAACCATGGGAACGCATCCCCGGAGCAAAATTGGGAGAGCCGTGGATGAGCACCAGGCCCCCGCCCGCGTTGGTCACAAGGGCCCTAAGCCCGAGGGGGTTGTTGGGCCCGGGCTCGATCCGTGGCGGCATGTCCTTTGACCAGTCGGAGTTGGGGTTTATCCATACCGGGTTTTTTTCCTTGCGGATTATCTTGTAGCTCCCGAGAGGCGTGGGATACTTTGGCGTTCCCACCGCGACCGGGTATGTCTTGACCAAGGTGTCTTTGTTATACAATTTCAGGTTGAAGCCCATGACGTCCACCACGATCACGCTCTTGAACCTGTCGTCGGTCACTGAGGGGGCCACGGTTGCCACTTCCGCGTCCACCACCCGCTCCTCCGACAACAACGCATCCATGACCTTTCTCAGCGTGGCTTCTTGGTCCATCTTCAGGCCATCCCTGGCCCACGTGTAGCTCAGCTTTCCCGTCTTGAAATCGAAGTCCAGGGATGCGTTGCGCGGACTCCTGTCTATCTCCCTGGCGATGGAGGACAGCTTGCTCCTCAACGCCCCCTCGTCAATGGTGTACTCTAATCCCACCTCCACGACTGCCGGCCTGGCGAAAAACCGCCTGTAAACCCTCTCCCACAAGGACCTCTCCCAACCCATGCGGTAAGCACGGTCTACCAACGCCTCCAGGTCCACGTTCAGCTTCAGTTCCGCAGGATCGATCTCCCAGCGCTTTTCGCCGTACTTGAGGGTCACCGGTTTCCGCAGGGGCGTCACCACCTTCTCCTGAAGCAGGGCCACGACCTCCTCTCTGGGCATGCCGGAGACATCCATTCCCAAGACCCGGGTACTGGGAAACATCTTCCCCCTCTGCCTGGCATCGGCATAAACCGCCACCGAACCCATCAGCAGGAGAAGGAAAAGCACCACCCCAACCGCCAGGAGAAGCCACTTCCGTGCCCCCCTGGCACTAAAGATCCGCCTTATCCCTTTCCTTGGGTTTTCCGTTTTCATCGCCTCTTCGATCCCGATCGTGAGATCCCTCTCGACCCCCGTGCCCCTGGATCAAGCTCCGGGGTAGATCCGAGGGGCAGGCGTCGAGGTCCTCGTTCCTCCCGCTGTGGGATCGACGACGCAGGGAAGAAAGTTGTTCCCCACGACCATTCGCCCACGAGGCACACGAGTCGACTCCATCGGGCCCTGTTTCCGTGCCCGGGATCAACCCGCGAAAGAGGCAGTCACCACCTGTCCACGAATTGCTGGAAATAGCTGTAAAAAGAATACTCGGAGAGGATTCTCTGCCTTTCCTCGTGTAGGGACCTTATAAGCCTCATGTCCCTCAAGGCGCCCTTTCTCCCCTCCGCCTCGATCAACTCCAGGAGTTCCTGGTGGCGGCGCCCGAGCTCCTCCATGCGACGATGGTAACCGGGGATGAAAACCGCTTCCAGTTGACCCTCGCAGAAACGCGCCAGGGTCCCGCACCTGATGCAGGCCAGGTAGTCAACTCCCTCTTCCTCTCTCATGAGCCCATGACACAGAGGGCAGTGAACCTCGTCCCTTATCATGGCAACCTTCCATAAAATGGTGCCGGGGAGACGTACATAGTTAAATCTTACACCCCGGCACCGAAACCCGTAAGGGCGGAGATCAAGTGAAAATCGCTATTCTTCCTGGGCGGGCTCACCTCCCATGAGCAAACCGATGATCAACAGGAGGGCTCCCACGATCAACAGGGCCCAGGGTATGTACACCTTGGCCACGTTTATCTTGCCCAGGGCCTTCTTCGCCTCGTCCACCGCCGATTTAACGGAATCAGCGGTCTGGGAGTACTCGATGCGGAATATCTTCTGTTTCGCCTCGCCCGCCATCTTCTGCTGGAGTTCGGAAAGCTTGCCCAGATAGGGAGCAAAAGCCTGGTCGCTGGCATACTTCGCGAATACTGCGAAGGCCTTCGTGAGGGCATCGCGGTCCAATTCCATGGAGACCGTTTCCACGTTCTTGTAGGTGTCTACCGGCACGCCGGTCTTCGGCTCCACCGAGGTCTCGTTCTCCATGGTCCAGTAGTACTTAAGGGGTATCCCAGCCTCCAGGGCGGAGTTCAGCTGTTTCAGGTCCTCGGCGGAGAACTTCTGGCGGGCAAGGGCAAGGAGGCCGTCCAGGTCGACGCCCATCGCCTTCAGGCTCGCCTTGAACTCCTCGACGGGAACGGTGGCAGGTAGCCCGTAAGCCTCAAGACAGGCGGGGTCCACCGGCTTTTCCTCGAAGGAGCCACGGAAGTTATAGACGGTCACGCCTTCCTTGTCCTCTTCGCCCACGAACTCGCTTTCCACCGCGTCGCTTATCTCGTTTTTCCATATCCGGTATTTCTCGTCCTTCGAGGTGTCCATGGGGAGGAACGGATAGTAGCTCCCCTGTCGGTCCATCACGTGGTCTGTTTTCCACGCGTAGGCCCTTTCATCCTGGAGGTTCTCGAAGGTCTTTCTATCCAGGACGTAGGCGAACCGCTGTTCCTGCCTCTGCATGCCCAGATCCACCGTTATCTGCTCGAGGATGACTCCCCGGGAGGAATCGTAATTGGCGGCATCGGATCTTATCTTCCTTTCCACCTTGAGGTCCATCTCCACCTCTTGACCTTCCGGCAGGGGCCGCCGGGACACAGGGTCCACGAACCAGGTCATCTTGCCCGCATACTCGGTGGTGGAGTCGATGTCGTCGGGAAGTTTCACCAGGGCACTCACCGCCACTGCCCACCATATTATGGACGCAAGTATCAGGAGAATCCCCAAGACTATCATCACCTTGCTCGTCAGTCCTTTCATCTCACCCTCCTCCATCGAAAACGCTCATCTTTCGAAACCGACGTTCGAAGGGCAACGGTCACCTTCTCAAGCCTTCCCAAACCAAAAGGCTCTACTCTGAAAGTATTCGCCCATGTTATCCGACCTCCTTCCCTCCCCTTCATCTCGAGCCTATACTGTGTCTATCGCTTACTCCATTTTCCTCGGCCGATGAGGGCACCTCCCGCTCAAGACTCGGGCAAAATGACCTAAAATGACTTTTCTTGATACGCTATCCCCCACTCTCCCGTCGTAGCGACCATCTCCCGTAACCATACCACTGGAAAAACCCGTCCAGCCGCTGATTATATACTCCTCACACGACAATTCCCCACCCTCGGATGGAAACCGGTTCGATTATGAGGACTGTCTTCTGACGCTGTGCCCCAGGCTCACCGGCATCCTCACCTTCCTTCAGGCAACCGGAAACCGGGAGACAGGTGCCCACCGCGCCAACCCTTTCCATAATTGAAGTACATGGGCCTTTCCAGCACGATCCCCACGTCGGAATGTATCTCCGCTGAAACGGATTCCCGGGCCCCGAAACTGGAATTCACGTTCATGGTAAGGCGATATCCCGGGGGGATGACCACGTCCCTGTAGACCTGCCTTCCGGATTCGCCCACCAGGATCACCTGGACCCGGGCATCAGACTGTCCAGGGTTGAAGAAGCAGAGCCACTGCTCGAAGCCATCCCCCGTGTATCCCTCGGCGAGGTACCAGTGTCTCGAGGGACTTGCGGCCGGGGTGCCTATATCCCCTCCCGCGATGCGGCCACGATAGCTGTAATACATGGGCCTCTCGACCACCATGGGCGAGGAGGACCTCACTTCCAGTGACACCTCTTTGCCTGACCCCACCTCTCCGTTGACAAAGACCGTTGACCTGCTACAAGGGGGCACATGATACCTGGCGGTACGCCTTTCCCCGCCCGAGGTGCTGTAGATGACCTCGGCCTCCCCGACCGCATCCGATGGGTTGAACAGGCAGAGCCACTGCTCGAAGCCCTCCCCCGTGTATCCCTCGGCGAAGTACCACCGGTCGGAGG
>JBBFMI010000007.1:0-22414 GCA_037478635.1 Candidatus Geothermincolales bacterium
GTGGTGGCCCAGGCCCCGAGGCTCTCTCCATACGTCGATGAAATGAGAAGGCGCCTGGCGGAGGCCACTGGCGTGGAGGTGGACAGGGTGGCGGTGAAACCCACCACCACCGAGGGAATGGGTTTTACCGGGAGGGGAGAGGGAATCGCAGCCCTGGCCGTGGTATTGCTGGAGGAATCCGGGCAGTGAGACGCACGAGCCCTGGAACCTGCCCTGGAGGCCCTCACGGTGGCGGGTCGAGCTGTCCAGGCAGGAGGTATGACCGGGCAAAATTGATGTTCCGATAACGGGAGAAAAACCGGCAGTCGAGTTGAATATCTTTATCGCAACTCGAGGGTGTCCCGCACTGTGACCATGGCCCCTGCGGGGGACCGGGTGGACTGGCGCGAGGACCGATCGGATCACGGGGGAGGGAGGAGATGAAAAGGACGAGGACGCATCCCGCTCTTTCCGCCTTTTTCCTGGTCACGTTTTTCAACCTCGCCGGCGTTTACCACGTGCCCGACTTGCTGGTGGCCGAGGGAAGCAGGACCCGCCTGGCGCTGTTGAGGTTCTACGCTCGCTTCGAAGTGCAGCTGCTCAGGGTCTTCTGGTTTGTTTTTCATACCCCCCTGGTCCGTATCGGGTTTACCAGGAGATTCCTGTACCGGACGGTGGCCAGGTTCCTGGCCGAGCACGCCATCGCCGGCCAGTTCATGACCCTGGAGGAGGTTCACCGGTTCATCGATGGACTGCCCGAAGGGGAGAGGTCCATCGCCGTCGGGCCCTGCCGTTGCCGGCTGGCGATAGGGAAGAAGGCGGGATGTCCCCATCCCCTGGAGACGGACATCGTCATCGCTGAGGGTGCCCCCATTTGGCTGGACCTTTTCCCCCGGGATTACCGGGTTATCGACAAGGAGGAGGCGAAGAAGATCGTCGAGCGGTGTTACCGCCAGGGCATGGCCCCCGGCGTCTATCGCCACATGTATTACCGGGGTTCCCGAAATTACTTCGTTATCTGCAATTGCTGCAAGGAGGCCTGCCTACCGGTGATAGGTTATCGCGTCTTCAAGCCGGAGGGGATGAAGTTCATAGACGGGGATTACCGGTCCTTCACCGACGCGTCCCGTTGCGCGGGATGTGGTACCTGCGTGGAGGCCTGTCCCTTCGAGGAGAGGGTGCTTCGAGGGGGCGTTGCGGTTCCCGTGAATTGCCGCGGATGCGGCCTGTGCGTTTCGCGCTGCCCACGCGGTGCGGCCTACCTTGAGGAGAGGTGAGGTGTTCTTGGACGGCTGGGCCACGTGCTCCACAAGGGCGGGAAATGCCTCGCACGGACGGCCCCCGCGAATGCATGCGCCTTGCCAGCCTATAACACGAGGCTTTTGGGCTTGATCTCGATCTCGAGGGAGCCGTCATCCTCGAACTCCCAGTCCACCGTGGTCTCGTAACCCCTTAAGAACTCGAAAAACCCCTGGGCTGCCCCCACTACGAGGTAGGGCAGACCCGCCTGTCCGATCTTCAAGTATGCCCCGCCCCTGTATAGCTCGAACTCCATGACCTCGCCCAGGCCCCTTATGGCCAGCTCCATCCTCAGCCTCTCGGGGTCGCCCGTTAGGTGGCGGAAGGCGGAAGCCGAGTATGCCCGGGTGGCCTCGACGATGTACCTCTCGAACTCTTTACCGTGACGGTCGACGAGGTCCCGGAAGATGTTTTCCATCTCTGGACCCATTATGGCCATCCGAACACCGGTGTTCCTGTCCACTACCACGCCTACCTCTGTCTCCCAGCGGAAACGGGCCAGCTCGGAGGGGGCGCCGCATTCCGTGCAGCGCTCGTGGTCCACCCCGCCGGGGCGGTAGAAGTACATCCTCCCGCTGGTTTCCTCTGTCCTTTTCCCGGGGAAGGGGAAGGCGGTGATCTCCAGGAGATCTTCGTCCAGCACCCTGTAAGTGACGTCGAGGTCCCTCCCGAAGAGAATCTCGAAGGCCGCCGCCATGTTGCCGCAGGCCAGGGGTCGCGAGGCGGGATATAGCACGGTCTCCGTAATGTAGTCGTCCTCTTCACCCTGGTTGCGATAGCTCACCACCTCGTAACGCCCGTAACCGGCAAGCCGGGCGATGAGCCTCAGGCCGTGGTTGAGGGGTTGCCAGTCGATCTCCCTCTTTTCCAGGGCCTTCCTCACCCTGTCCGGGAAGTGGCGGAGGAGGTAGATCTTCACGTTCCTCCTCTTGCCCTCGATGATCTCCCTTTCCAGGGGCATTCCGGAAATATATTCCAATTTATTCCATATCGCATCAAACCCGTCGCACTCGATGAAGTAAGGTCTCACCGTGGGCGAATGGGACTGGACGATGGCGCCGCTGTCCAACCACTCGTGCTCCCGGGAAATGTAGAGCGGCACGCCACAGCGCTGGCAGAACTCCAGTCTTGGCTCCATCGACCCGTCCCTTGACCTGGGTTCCTTGCCGATAAGTTCTCGCCCGGACAATTTTGAGGGTTATCCCCGGGGTGCCGGTCGGAAAGCCGGGGAAAACCCATCTCCCTCCGGTGGAGTTACGCCTTTCGATTATCTTTATCGTAATAAAGGGATCATCGATTGAATGATCCCGACCACACGGAGGGGTTCAACTACCTTTAAGGCGCGCTTTCCCGCGAACTATGCTTTCTTTCGCGGTCCCTATATAATAGCCATGACCTTGCCTGGACCTCGTTGAAGGGAGGCTTTTTGTTATAATTGGTCATACCGGTTGGTTACCACGAGGTAAGCTGGGTGGAGGTAAGTCCGGGTTTTGAGAGAGAAAGAGAGGTAGGAGACATGGCAGAGCTGAGAGAGTGCGTGCTGGTGGACGGCGTGAGGACCGCTAACTGCCGGGCCCATCAGGAGAAGGGCTGGTTCCGCAACCGGCGTCCGGATGAGCTCCTCACCTACGTGTACAAGGCCCTGTTCGAGAGGAACCCCCAGGTAAAGCCGGAAGATGTGGATGCCGTTTTCTGCGGCACCGCCAACCAGACCGGGATGCAGAACGACATCGCCCGCCTGGGATGGCTCGCCTCCGGCTTGCCCGAGAGCGTACCCACCAATGGGATATGCCAGCAGTGCCCCTCGGGCATGAGCGCCATCGAGCATGCCGCCAGGGCCATCATGTGCGGGGAGGGCGACATATTCATCGCCTCGGGCGTGGAGGACATGATGAACGTCCCCATGGCCATGAACATGGACATCCCCCCGAGGATCGCCGAGTACTACAATCCCCTGGAGCTGCCCATGGGGATGACCGCCGAGAAGATCGCCCAGGTGTACAACATCTCCCGGGAAGACGCCGAGTTGATGGCCTACTGGAGCCACATCAAGGCCAGGGAGGCCAGGGATGCCGGGAAGTTCAAGGACGAGATCGTGCCGGTGCCCGGATTGGACGAGAACGGCAACGAGATCATGGTGGACCGGGACCAGTGGATCCGGGACAATCCCAGCCTGGAGCAGATGGCCCAGATGAAGCCGGCGTTCAAGCCCGATGGGATAGTGACCGCCGCCATCAGCTCGCCCCTGACCGTGGGCGCCTGCGCTGCCCTGCTGATGAGCCGCGAGAAGGCGGACGAGCTGGGGCTCGATTATCACCTCAAGTACGCCGGGGGCTGCATGGCGGGTTGCGACCCCACCATCATGGGCATCGGTCCCGTTTACGCCGTGCGCAAACTCCTGGAGAGGAAGGGCCTCACGGTAAAGGACATCGATATATGGGAGCTCAACGAGGCCTTCGGGACCCAGGCGCTGGCGGTCATCCGGGAGCTGGGCATCGGCTATAACGCTCCCTTCGAGAACATCAACGTGTGGGGCGGGGCGCTGGCGCTGGGACATCCCCTGGGAGAGTCCGGGTGCCGCATCGTGATCACCCTCAACAACATCATGAAGAAGGATTACCCGGAGGCCAAGTACGGCGTGGCCACCCTGTGCGGCGGCTTCGGCAACGCCAACGCAACCCTCTGGGAGAGGGTGGAGAAGTAAGGACGCAAGCTGGTAGGGACATTTGAGCGGGGCGGCTCAGGCCGCCCCGCCTTGTTTGCCGTGCAGTTCTACCGTCTTCTCAGGGAACTGATATCTTGTGCTCCACGGGCAGCACCTCAACCCTTAGGGTTCCCTCTTCGTCCAGTTCCCAGTCCACGGTGCTCTCCACCTGGAAGGCCTGCTCGAAGAGGCCTTGCGCCATTCCCACCACCAGGAGGGAAAGGCCTGCGCTCCTGAGGGTCATCCTGACGCCTTTCCTTCCCATGCGCAGCTCTGACAGTTCTCCCAGGCCCCTCCAGGCGAACTGCTCCCGCACGTTCTCCTCGTCCACGATCTCGTGGAAAGAATAGAAGCCCTCCCGGGTGTAGCGGCGCTGGGCTTCCACCACCGCCCGGGGGATCTCCTCTCCCAGTTCCCCTTCCAGCTCTTCGAGGACCACCTCCATCACCGGGCTGAGGATGGAGATCCTCCTCCCCGTCTTCGTGTGCCTGATGACTCCCATGTCCAGGTCCCAGCGACAGTCGGAAAGGGCGGCCGGGCCGCCACAGCTTGCGCACCGGCGGAGCTCCACGCTGCCGCCTCGATGGACATAGGGTTTGACCATCAGCCTTTCACGGTATTCCTCGGGATGGGGGGATGGGCGGCAGGTGATGAGGATGCTGCCTCCCTCTTCCCTCTGGTAGCTCACGCCCATTTCCCGGGCGAAGAGGATCTCGATGGCGGCGGTGGTGGTGCCGCAGATGACGGGTATCGAGAAGGGGTTTTTCACCCGTTCGGTGATGAAATCCTGGTCGTCTCCCTCGTGGCGGAAGTCCACGAGCTCGTAGAGGCCGATGCCGGAAAGGCGCGCCACCTGCCAGAGACCTTGATTGATCGGTTGCCAGTCGATTTCTCGCCTCTCGAGTCCCTTCCGGACCTCCTCGGGTATAATGCCCTTCAGGTAGGTCTTCACTCCCCGGCGGTCGGTGGCGATCACCACGTGTTCGACCGGAAGCCCGATGATGCTTTCCACCGTTGCAAGTATGGGGTCTATGTTCTCGCATTCCATGAAGTAAGGTCGGGAGCGCTCCTGCCCGGCCAGCACGATGGCGCCGCTTTCCAGCCACCGGTGGGTGTTGGTGATGTAAAGCGGAACCCCGCACTCTTCACAGAGCTCTGCCTTCACCGCCACTTACCTCCCTTGATAAGCGCCAGTGCTCATAGTATCCGAGCGGATTTTCCTGTTCCCCAGCCCATCCAAGTTCTATTTCTTTCTCCATCGCCTTATTCCTTTTTTCGGATGAAGATCAACGTGACTTGAAAAGCCCAGTGCGATTAAAGGTTGGGTTGAGGAGCGGTATTTTCCGGTGGATCCCGGGACTGTATACTTAACGCCGGTGGGAAGGGGGACGACATGAGCGAGCGGAGGATCCTCATCATCGAGGACGAAAGACCCCTGGCAGAGGCGTTGGCCTACAGCCTTGGCCGCGAGGGGTACCTGGTGGAGGTGGCCGGGGATGGCGAGACCGGATTGAGCAGGTCGCTGGAAGAAGATTTCGACCTCATACTCCTCGACCTCATGTTGCCTGGCCTGGACGGCCTGGAGGTATGCCGGGAACTTCGGAAGGTGAAAGACACGCCCGTTATCGTCATCACCGCCCGGGACTCCGACGTTGACAAGGTAGTGGGCCTGGAGATGGGGGCCGATGACTACGTGACCAAGCCCTTCAACCCGAGGGAGCTCCTGGCCAGGGTTAAAGCGGTACTCCGCCGGGCCGAGCGGATGCAGGGTGAGGGAGATCGGGAAGTCCTCCGGGTGGGCGAGCTGGTCCTGGACCGGGCCAGGCACGAGGTATGGCTGGACAGGAGAAAGATCGAGCTCTCACCCATCGAATTCAGGCTCCTGGAGTGCATGATGGAGAAGCCGGGAAAGGTGCTTTCCAGGAATTACCTGATTAACCGGGTATGGGAAGGTGACTTCTACGGGACCCCCAAGGTACTGGATGTTCACATAAGAAAACTCAGGAAAAAGCTGGAGGAAGACCCCTCCAGCCCCAGGTGGGTTATCACGGTGAGGGGAGTAGGTTATAGACTGGAAAAACCTGGTTCAGATGGATAGGATGGGGCCGTGAATTGATCGGCCTGTTCAGACGAGGCGTCATGCGGCTTGCGGGTCCGCCCGCATGCCTGGGACCAGGAAAATCCGTGATCTAAACCGATGGAATCACGTTGGATGCGGCGAGTTGTTTTCCCCCTTCGAATGGACAGGTCCTGAGTTCGGCGCGACGTCGTGGCCAGGTGGAAGCGTTTTCCCGGGCAACCGGGTCGGTGGTGAAAGGGGATACATGGGCGTGGAGAATGTCAACATGGAGGTCGACCTCTCGACCGTTCTGGACAGGGTCAGCGCGGGGATACTGGTCATGGACCGCGCGGGCAGGATATCCCTGGCCAACGAGGCATTCGGGAGGATACTGGGATTGGAGAGGGATAACATCGTAGGGAGGTGCGTAGACGAGGTCGACGTTCCCTCCAGGATCAAAGAGCTTTCCAGGATGGCCGTGGAGGGAAACGAGGCCGAAGAGGAGTTGGAACTATCAGATGGTTCCGGCGCGATAGTACACCTGAAGGCTTGCCCCTTGGGGATGGAAGGTGACACCAGGCCGGCCGTGGTGATCGTCGAGGACATAACCGCCAGGCACAGGGTGGAGATGATCCGCAGGGATTTCGTGGCCAATATCTCCCACGAGCTGAGAACCCCGGTGGCCAACGTGACCGCCCTGGTGGATGCCCTTTCCCACGGCGCCTTGGAGGAGACCGAGGCGGCGGAGAGATTCCTGAAGGACCTTGAGAAGGAGACCCGCAGGCTTTCCCAGCTGGTGGAGGACCTTCTGATCCTTTCCCGCCTGGAGTCGGAGGAGATCGCTCCCCAGATAGAGGACATCAAGGTTGAGGACGTGGTGAAAGAGGTGCTCTCCGATAAGGAAAAACTTGCCAGCAGGTACGAGGTGGAGCTCCACCTGGGCATGATGGAAGGGCTACACGTCAAGGCGGACCGGAGGTTCCTGACCGTGGCCCTTTCCAACCTGGTGGACAACGCGGTGAAGTACAATCGACGGAAGGGAAAGGTCACCGTGGAGGGTCACCGGAGGAGGGGGGAGACGAGGATCTCGGTGATAGACACGGGCATCGGGATACCCCCGGACCAGTTGCCCCGGATATTCGAGCGTTTCTACCGGGTGGACAAAGCCCGGAGCCGGGAAAGCGGTGGCACCGGCCTCGGCCTTTCCATCGTGAAGCACGTGATGGAACTACACGGGGGAAGGGTGGAGGTGAGAAGCAGGCAAGGATCCGGTTCCACCTTCACCCTGGTGTTCCCTGAACCCCCATCCTGACTCGGTCTTCAGCCGCGCAGGTCTTCCACCCGGTCGTATTTTATCCCGTTTTTCGACATGACCTCCAGCAGCCTCTCGGTGTCTTCCGCGAGGTGGCGAAGGCAAACGCCGCAGTCGGAACTCATCTCCCGGGGGATGGGGATGAGCCTTGCCGTGATCCCCTCCTGTCGGGCTGCCGATTCCGCCTTTATCGCCCAGTGGGTCCCGTGGAACAGGACCACCCTGCAGGGGCGGTTGCCGAATGCATCCCCTCGCTTTCCCCACATCATTGGCGTTTTATGGCCTCCAGGGCTCTATTTTACGCGGGTTATAGTGAGGACGAAGTGCCCTTCCTCCGTCTCCCTCACCTCGACCTCGCAACCTTCCTTGGTCGCCATGCGCGTGACGTTGTCCCGGGAGGTCCCCGTGTCCACGACCACTTCAAGGGATTCACCCCTGGCCAGTTTTTTCAGTTCCCTCTTGGTGTTGACCACCGGTAGGGGACAGGAAAGTCCGCGAAGATCCAGCCTATCCAAAGGGCTCACCTCCCACGTTGATGGGCCATCTCCATGCGGGGAAAAGTCAGACTCTTGGTTCATTCTTCCAACGGCCTGCGCATCAGGAATCCCAGCGCCAGGCAGAACGCCAACCCGACCATTATCGCCCCGGTGCCCCACCCCCAGGTGGGGGGGTTGTTGGGGTAAGGCGTCCCGGCGGTGTTGAAGTTGTGGGCGAAACCTGCCCCCACGATCATACCCAGGACGAAGACGGCGGCGTCGCCGTCTCCCTCGCCAGAGAGGAAAAGCTGCCTTCCCGGGCATCCACCTGCCAGCGCGAAGGCGAGACCGGCGAGGAGCATCCCCCCGAAGTTCAGGAGCTGGTTGGTGTGGGCTATGGGCTGGCCCGCGAAACCCCAGTGGACCTGGCCGTATACGAGGTTCATGATGAAGGCCCCCGCCAGCAGGGCCATCACCCCGCTTCCCAGGTGGAAGTCCCTCATCAGGATTACGTCCCGGATGGCACCCATGGTGCAGAACCTGGTCCTCTGGGCCACGAAGCCTATCACCACGGCTATCCCCAGGGCCACCAGGTAATTGGCCCTCTGGGAACCGGGTCCCTCGGCGCTGAAGAAGGGTGCACCGGTGGAGAGCACTGGTTTTATGATCAATAGCAACAAGAGGCCCAACATCAAGAGGGGAAGGACGGCCCCCACCGCTGGGTGGGTTCTCCGGCTACGCCCCAGGTTATATCCGCTGCGGATGAACAGCACGCCGATACCAACCCCGCATATGAGCCCCAAGAGGCCGAGGATGGCATTGCCATCACCTCCTGCCAAGCGGAGGAGTGCCCTCCAGGGGCAGCCCAAGAAGGCCAACGCTCCCACCATGGCGAAGAAGCCCAGCATGAACCTGATGATGGGGGCGGAGCCGGACCGGGCCCGGTACTCCCGGAAGATCAGGGCCGCTACGAGGGACCCGAACACGAACCCGATGATCTCCGGCCTGATGTATTGCACCAATGAAGCTCGGTGGAGGCCAAGAGAACCGGCGATGTCCCTCTCGAAGCAGGCCACGCAGATGCCCATGTTCTTGGGGTTACCGAGCTTTTGAAGGGTGGAGGCGAGGATCCCAATGATAAGACCAGCTGCTATGATGCCCCACCGTGACTTCACGAAATCGTTGAACTTCTCCTTCATCTCCCCTCCTTCGGGTTTGCAAGAGAGAAAACCTTCACCTCTTCCGCCGGCATGAAGCGGCGATAGCCTACCACGGCTAAGCGAGATTATAAATATCGTTAATATGATTTATCAATAATCTTAATTGTGATTATTGTAATCGGCTTGGCCTTACCCCAGCCTCTCTTTCCACTGTTTGGAAGTAGATGGTTTTAGATGATCCGCGAGCCCTCGGGGGGGTACTGGCGCGAACGGTTGATCCTAATCGGATCCATTGGCTCACAGGATAGGACTGGGCCCTTGAAGGCCCGGTTTTACCAAGAACCCGAAGATGAATAGACCAAGAACCCGAAGATAAAGAGGCAGCGCTTTACACGGCATCGAGGTAGAAGTTCTTCCTCGAGGCGATCTTGGGGAGGGCCTTCACCGTGATGTTGGCGAGCATTCGGAGGGACCTCTTGGGAGTGGTGGCGAGGTCCACCCGCTCTCCAGCGGCCATGCGCAGGTACTCCATGAGGTGGCGGACTGGCTGCCGGACCGGGTAGATCCACTTCATGAGGTTCAGGGTGAGATGGCAGCCTCCGCAGTAGGTGGCTATCTCGTCGGCTCCAGTGCGGGATGCCGCCCTCAATTCCTTCACCGAGGCCAGGTACATGTCTTCCGGTCGATACCGGTTGCATCCGGCGGCCATGCCACAACATAGTCCCCTGGATGGATCCGGGGCGATCTCCAGCGGTGTGAGGCCGAGCCGCCGGTAGAGGTCGCGGGCGGTTTCCATGATCTCCCTGCCCAGTACCCGGCCATGGCAGGAATCGTGGACGGCCACCTTCCTTTCCTGGAGGGATCTCACCTGAAGCTCGCCCGCATCCAATCTCTCCAGGATGAACTCCCCCAGGTAACGGGTCTTGAAGGAGAATTCGGCGCCGAACAGGGAAGGGAGGACGTTCCTGAACATGTTCAGACAGGCCGGGCAGACGAACAGCATGGTTCCTATGTCCCTGTCCCGGAAGTAGAGCGTAAGCCTCTCAGCCGTCCTCTCCACGGCGTCGAATATCCCCATGCGGAAATACATCTCCCCGCAGCAGAGATCAAAACTCCCCGAGATGGTGAGGCCGTCCAGTAGGGGAGTGTCCAGCAGGTGGGGAAGGGTCAGCGCATTGCAGCCGGGGTATAACACCAAATCTCCCTCCGGTAGGGTTTCGCTCCATTTCTTCAAAAGCGCCCTTTCCCTTTCGGTCATGGAGGGTACAAGGTCGGTCCTGAAGTTGGGGGTCTTGGCGGGCATCAGGTAGGCGGCGCGTACCGGGAGGCCCCGGCGAAGGTACCTCTCGTACCATGTCCTTATCACCAGTTCGTAAGGCCTGCATCCCTTCGCGCAGTAGGTATCGCAGGCATAGCAGCTCACGCATCTCTCGTGCACGTACCTGGACGGAAGGCCGTGGACCAACCGCTTTATCTCCTCCATAGCCTCGCTCCTGCCGAGTCCGAGGTAGGGGCAGCGGTAGAAACACTCGCCGCAGAGATCGCAGTTTTCGAGGTCGAAGAAATCGTACTTTCCCGCTTTTTCAGCCCTGTAATCCATTGCCATCAACCCCATTTCCACCGGACGAGCCTTCTTTTCTTCCTCAAGGAAAGGGTAGCCCCCTTACCATTTTTTAGAATGCCACAACCGGAACTTGATAATCGGGAAAAGGTACGCACCGCTCCCCCATGCCCATGATCTTAAACTATATGGAATTCCCAGGAAATCACTTTCCCAAAACACAATAGTTTTACGGGATCTTGATCAAGTCCACGGGCGGAAGTATGCCCTTCGACTTTGACATCCTCTTACTTCCTCGCGCGCGTGACGTCCACGGGATGAAAAGGGCTGCTTTTTATCCAACCGGGAGTACTGTGACGGAACGTGGTGCCCGAAAGCCCCTTCCCCTGATTGTGCCATGGATGGGGTCTGGAAGAAACCGGGACGCCAAACCGTTTGCTTTCCGGTCCGCCGCGATTGGTGTGCCCAGATACTTTAACTTACAATGAAGTCAAGGCATTGAAGTCTGGGCCTTTACCGGAAAGGAGGTATGCCATGGGATTTTTTGACAAGTTGAAGGAGCAGGCGGCCAGCCTGGGCGCCCAGTTAGATCAGGCCCTCGACACCACCAAGACCAAAGCCCAGGTTGCCTCCCTGCGAAAAAACCGGGCTGACCTGGTGGGCCAGCTCGGCGAGGCACTGCTCGAGCAGTTCAGGAGGGACGAGTTCGATCCGACATCTCTCCGGCAGATGGCGGAACAGGTCTTCGAACTCGAAAGGCAGATACTGGAACTGGAAAGGCAGGTGGAGGCGCAGAGGGCATCCCAGCCCCAGGTGGTGGGCCAGGTCCCGTCCCAGCCCCAGCAGCCCCAGGTGGCACCGGCAGGAGGTTTTGCCGCACCCCCCGAGGCGAGAACGGTGGGCGATCGCTGTCCTTCCTGTGGTGGCGAGCTACCGGAGGGATCGGCTTTCTGTCCCAGTTGCGGAAGCAAGGTCTGAGATAAGACTGAGAGCTGGATATTTTATTTCTCCACCTGCGACTTGGAACGAACGGGACCGGAGTGCCTTGATGGCGTGGCGGGTGGATGGCTGTTTACAGCTCCTGGAAGAAAGGGGTCTGGGATGGAAGAAACGAGTTGGAAGAGGGTCCTCGTTTTCATCTCGGTGCTTCTGGCGCTGGCTACCCTTGGGCTGATGGCGGGATGCGAACGCAGCGTGAGGAATCAAGAGACCGATACCGGGGAATCCCTCCAGGATGACGAGGGAAGGGCAGATGAGTCCGGGGAGGACCAGGAAACGGAGGAGGGGGTCGAGGAGACGGACGTGGTCGACCTGGAAATTTCCCCCAACCCGGTGGAACCGTCATCCGGACTCACGGTGAGAGTAAGGACAAAAGGCCAGGCTTCATCGGTCGAAGTGGTTTTCCGGGGCGTGGGTGGATCGGCTGAGCCGGTGGAGCAGTGGAGGAGGTCTTCCTCGTTGAGCCTCAGGTCTGCAGGTCCGGGTGAATGGTCGGCGAGCGCCGTTGCGCCCGGGCATGGCGGGGTCTATCCCGTCACGGTGAAGGCCGGGGACGTTGCCTTCTCCAGGCCGGGCTGGCTCCTCAAGGTGTACCCGAGAGGTTTTCTCGGGCAGCAGGGAACGGAAAGCGCAGCTGAGGCGGTGAAAGCGGCCTTCGGAAAGGACTTCAAGGGATGCGAGCTCAGGGGCATCAGCGAAAAGCCCCTCCTTGAAGACGATAAGAGGGACCCCCGTTTTCACAAGCTCTTCATGGTGGTGTTTTTCAAACCCTTCGAAGGGCCCGTTCTTCCCTCCGGAGAGATAACCTACTTCTATTACGCGGTGAAGGATGGCCCCGAGGGATCGTGGAGGGTGATGTCAGGGGGGACAGGCCCCTGACCCGGTTTCCACTTACGGGCAAGATCCCAAGGCTTTTATCCGGCCGGCAGTTCCAGCCCATGCCGTTTGCGGGATCCCCACGCCTTCCCCGAGCCGGCTCGGAGGAGGTGGGCATGAAGGCCACTTCCCTGAAGGCTTTCCCCTCGACGACGTGGTCCTCTTGGAGAGCGATGGTAATGGCTTGATGCAGAACGGCTGGCGACAGGGGAGGCCGTTTGACGTCGAGCGAGACCAAGGGCGGGATAAAACTCCAGAAGGATTTTGGCTCTCGAGGGATCGGCTCTCGTCAACGCTCCATTTGCCGGGGGGTGGGGGATGGATCCGTATCCCGGCGTCCCGGGTCGAGCCCCTTCAGCAACAGGTCGAAGATGAAATCCACCGCCTCCTTCGAGCTCTTCTTTCCCTCCATGGCGAGGTAGAAGGCTATGAACTCCACCATGCCCATCACGGCCTTGGCGAGGAGCGCCGGATCCGTCCTGCGGATGATGCCCCGGTCCATGGCCCTTTCCAGCTCCCGCGCAAGCGGTTCGGCCAGCCTGGAGTGGAGCTGGGCGTATTTCTGCGCCGCGTCGGGGTCGCTTTCCGTCATCATCCCCCTGAGCTGGTTGAGGAGGCCAGAATACCTGCCGTAGTTCCTCAGGTAAAAGGCGATCACTTCGCCAGCGCCGGCGAGGAGCGCTTCACGGTCATTTTCCCTGGCCGCTTTCTTGACCGCGCCTGAAAGTTCCTCCATTATCCCGTCCACAACCTCCATGAGGAGCTCCTTCTTGTCGCGGAAGTAGAGATAGAACGAACCCACCGATACACCCGCCCTTTCGGTGATGTCCTTGATGCGGGTGGCGGCGTAACCTTTCTCCACGAAAAGCTTCAGGGCCGCATCTTTTAGGGATTCGCGCACGTCGGCACGCCCCTTCCTGGCCGGTCGCCCTTTCTCCTCGGCCCTTTCCTCGTGGCAGGAGTATGATTTCTTTTCGCTTCGGAGGGCCCTTTTAAGAAAAGAGAAGGGCACGCGTTCCCCTCCCCTGATCTCGTTAACGGCGCGCAGGAGCCGCAGGTGCTCCTCGCCGTAGAGGGCGGAGGTCTTGGTCTTGGCAAGGGGGGGCGGGATCACGCCTTCCCTTATCAGGCGGTGGATGGAGTGGCGGGGGATGCCGGAAAGACGCTCAAGGTCCCCCATCCTGTAGGCGGGTTTTTTCTCGTTCATACCGCTTCCTCCAAAAAATAGATTGTGAAACTATTACTATAATAACAACATTTCATGGACGATCCCATTATGGGTTTTCCCCTTCAAACCCTTCACATCCTTTGAATTCAATTCAGAACGAGTTATTGGCTCTTGACCATTGGCGAGGAATAAAATATATGAATGAATGTTCAGTAATCATTTCATGGAGAGGAGGGCGACCATGATACTCAAGGACTTGCTGATCTCCGCCTGCGCCTTGACCGGAAGCACCGAGAGGTTGGCGTCCCGCTTCGGGGTCAAGATGTTCTTGCCCAAGCTCTTCAAGCTCCGGTATTCGAACATGGGCGGCCTCGATCCCAACCAGTTCGAAAGGCAGATGATGGAGGTGAGGTCCTTCCGGGAGGAAGCCTGGTGCGGTCACTGGAACGGGTATGCCCTTGAACACGAGGAAAAGGGAAGGGATTGCCTGAAGCGAGGCGAGAGGGAAAAGGGAATCGACCACCTCATAAAGGCCATAACTTACTACACCGTGAGTGCTTTCCCGGGTCACACGCCCATGAGGATGGAGGCTTACTGGAAGGCCAGGTCCCTTTTCGAGGAGACGTTCCCCATGCTCGACGACAAGATGGAAAAGTATGTCATCGAAGCCGGGGGCGAAAGGGTGGAGGGGTACGTACGTTTTCCGTCGAGGGAAGGCAAATTCCCCATGATCGTGATCACCAACGGCCTGGAGGGGACGGTGCAGGAACTGGCCCACCCCCTCCTCGCTTACCGGGAGTCCCCCATGGGAGTTTACCTCATGGAGATGCCGGGGACATACGCTTACGAGAAGCCCATGGGACCCGAATCTGAGGAAATATACCATGGCGTGATCGAGGTCCTTTCTCGCCATCCCAACGTGGATCCCGGAAGGATCGCCATGGTGGGGACCAGCTTCGGTGGTTACTGGTCGGCGAGGATGGCGGCGGTAAGCGATAAACTGGCATGCGCGGTGGTGAGCGGCGCTCCTTTGGCGCATGCCTTCGGCCTCTCCAACTCCCTGGGAACGCCCGAGATATTCATCGAGGCGCTCTTGAAGGTGACCGGTGCGAGGGACGTGGGCCAACTTCGTCGCAAGCTCTCGGAGCTTTCCTTTGACCGCGATCCCAGGCTCTGGAAACCGGGCATCCCGGTGCTCGTGTTGAACGGAGATAACGACACCCTGCTGGGGACTCGCGACTCGATACTCCTCGCCACCAGGGCAACCAGGGGGTTCTTGAAACTTTACGAGAACGACGACCACTGTGCCATGGGCCATTACCGGGAGTGGCTGGACCTCACCTTCGAATGGCTCAGCCTGCACCTCGGCGTGACCGATGGGGTTTCGAGAGGCAGCTGACCAGCTCGCCCCCCTGGGATCGCAGCGTATCCCCGCTGTCTCGACCTGACCAAGGTCGCTGCCGTTATGACTCGACCCCGCCTCCGAATAGCTCAGCCTGCAGCCCGGGACGCTATCTCGATCTTGATTGATGAACCGGCACGCGCGGTTTAGAATTCCCCTGATGGGCAGGATGAAGACGGACAGCAAGGGAAAGTACAGGTATAACCACCTCCTGGCCTGGGCCATCAAGCTCCAGTGGGCTGCAGGGGAGAGGGTGGCCAGGGTGGCCCTCCTCAACCGCAACGCTCCCGAGGTGGGAGGGATCTACCGCGACGTGCCTTACCTGCCCAGCGCGCGTCGGCAACAGAGGTTGGACGTGTTCGTTCCCCCCGGCGAGCCTCCCTGGCCGGTGATGGTCTACGTGCATGGGGGCGCCAACCACTTCGGGGACAAGGGCACGTACGACCGCATATGCAAGGTGTTCGCCTCCCAGGGATTTTTAGTCTTCAACGCCAATTATCGGCTATCTCCCCGGTGGAAGTACCGGGACCAGTTGAGCGACACGGCGGCCGCGGTGAACTTCGCCTGGCGTCATGCCCAGGGTTACGGGGGCGATCCCTCGAGGGTCTTCCTCGCGGGAGATTCAGCGGGAGCGTATCATGCCGCTATGTACGCCGCTGGCGTTCTCAGGCCCGAGCTGGCGAGGGCGCTGGGAACGGAATACGCCGTACCCAGGGTGAACATCGTGGGCCTTCTGCTCTTTTACGGGGTGTTCGACCTGGCAACGGTGGGCGAGTCTCGCTTCCCATTCTCTCCCCTCTTCATCACGGGCTTCCTGGGGAGGGATCCGGGAGAATTCGCCTCGGCGGCTGAACTGGTCTCGCCGGTGCGCTGGGTGGGACCGGACTTCCCGCCCTGTTTCCTTGCCACCAGCGAGATAGACCCTCTCCACTCCCAGACCCTGGATTTCGCGCGTCGCCTGGCCGACGAGGGCGTGGACCACGAGCTCCTGGTCCTCGAACGGCGGGAATTCCCCTTGACCTACCATGGCTTCCTTAACTTCTGGTTCACCAGAGGATCACGCCTGACCACCCAACGGGCCCTCTCCTTCACCGAGAGGCTCCTGGGAAATAAGAGGTAATATATTCCAGATTGCTGCCAGGGCCCGATGGCCGACCCGGCAGGGCGGAGTCCGTCGATACCAGGGATGATTGCCCGATCCCATTTCCTTTAATAGCATCCCCTTTCACCTGCCCTTGACTTCCCGTGAGCCAGGATAGGAGGAATGAATGGATCGATCTCTTCCAGCTCGTCCTCCAGGAACAGTTCCAGAAGCAGGACAGGGTGAACCCAGCTTGCGGGAATCAAGAACGGCGTCCTTTCAAGGGCAAGGGGCTCCACCCCTCAGGCCTTTGATTTCGATTCTCCATCCCGGCGGGTCGAGTATCCTCGTGGTGGCCCATGGAGAGCAAACCACTTCTCGCAATCCATCCCGGCTGTCGAGAATCACGTGGCTGCTCGGGGCTCTATTTTCCCCTTCGGTCACGGGCCGGGACGGTAGACCTTGGGGAGGGCTGCGGGCTTTACCAAATTTTTATCGTTCCTTTCCGAATTCTTTACCTTAAACAAACCCCTCTTTCACCGCGAGCGAAACATCATCAACCCGGATGTCACGAAAACCGGCCTTAATGTCCGGGTCAAGCGGGTGCCCAGAGAACGAGGAGGTAGAAAATGGTGTGTGTTGGTAGGGTGGATGGCTCAAGGAGGGCAAGGAGGTTCCGGAGGGCTCTGCTTGCCTTCACGCTCGTCTCGTTGTTTTCGGCCTTCCTGTTTTCCGGGCTTGGCTGTGGATCCTCTGGCGAAGGTGGCGAAGAATCCAAGCCGAAGCTCAAGGGTTCCCTCACCCTTTCCGGTTCCACCACCGTTCTTCCCCTGGCCCAGCAGGTGGCCGAGATGTTCATGGACGAGAACCCCGATGTGAACGTCAACGTGCAGGGAGGGGGCTCGAGCGTGGGGATCTCCAACGTCTCCCAGGGCGTTGTGGATATAGGCATGTCGTCCAGGAAACTCAAGAAAGAGGAAGAGGGTCTTGGGCTCGTGGAGCACCGGATCGCCCTGGACGTGATAGTGGTCATAGCCCACAAGGACGTTCCCCTGAATGACCTTTCCAAGGAGCAGGTGAAGGACATCTTCACCGGGAAGATCACCAACTGGAAGCAAGTGGGTGGCCCCGACCTCGCCATCCAGGTGGTGGTCAGGGACAAGGCCTCGGGGACCAGGGAGATGTTCGACGAAACAGCCCTGGAGAAGCATGAGCCCAAGGCAGGCGCCATCGAGTGCAACAGCAACGGCCTGGTACGGCAGACCGTGGCGGGAACGCCGGGGGCTATTGGATACATCTCCCTCGGATATTTGGACGGCTCCGTGAAGGCTCTCAAGTACGGGGGTGTCGAAGGGAACAAGGAGAACGCCAAGGCGGGAAAGTATTCCCTTGCCAGGTACCTCCTCCTGTTCACGAAAGGGGAACCGACCGAACTGGCGGCGGCGTTCATCGAATACATCCGCTCGCCTAAGGTGCAGAGGGAAGTGGTGTCCAAGGAATACTTGCCCGTGATCGACTAAGGCCCTCATCGACGGTAGGATGGAATGCCGTTTGGGAACAAGGGACGGGGCTGGCCCCTTCAAGCCCCACCGGCGTGAAGGGGCTTGCCCCCATTTCGGCCAGAGGGAAACGGCGGTACGCTGGACCTTGAGGGTTTGCGCGATGATCAGCGTGGTAGCGCTGTTCCTCATGGTCTTTTTCCTCATCCGCGAATCGCTTCCCGCTTGGAAAGAGTCCGGGGTGGCGAACGTTTTCACCTCGGAGTGGAACCCAGATAGGGGGAGATACGGAATCCTTATATTTCTCGTGGGCACCTTGTCGGTCTCGGTGGGTGCCCTATTCATCGGGACGCCCCTTGCGATCGCCACGGCAGTTTACCTGCATGCCTATGCCGGACCCTCGTGGAAGAGGGTGATTGGTAGGGGCATCGAGGTGCTGGCCGGCATACCCTCCATAATCCTGGGATGGCTGGGGTTCACGACCCTGGTCCCCCTGTTCAGAAGGGTCGCGGGCGGGACCGGCATGGGAATACTGCCCTCTTCCGTGGTGCTCGCGGTGATGATCATCCCCACCGTGGCCAGCATCGCCAGGGATTCGCTGGATGCCGTGCCGGACACCTACGCGGAGGCGTCCCTTTCCATGGGCGCCACGCGGTGGCAGACCCTGCGACGGGTGGTCATCCCCGCCGCCTGGCCGGGGATCGCGATGGCGGTGATCCTGGGGCTGGGGAGGGCCCTGGGCGAGACTATGGCGGTCGCCATGGTAATCGGGCCAGCCACCGCTTTCCCGAGGGACCTGCTGACGCCCACCCATACCCTCACCACCAAGATAATGATGGAGATGGGAGAATCCACGGGGGTTCACCGTTCATCCCTATTTGCCATGGCCTTGATCCTTCTGTTCCTTTCCATGTTGCTCATCTGGCTGGTGAGGTGGCTCTCCAACAGGGCGACGCGGGATATGTCAAAGGGCAGCTATTTCTGCTGAGCGAGGTTCTTGGTTACGAAGCCGAGGGCGTGATGCGGGAATGTGCAAGAGGCAGTCGGTGATCTCGAGGGAGAAGACGACCTCCGACGATGGTTTGCCCGTGGGCGAGGATCGGTGGCGGGCAGTGCTGGAAGAAAAGTCGGCCCGGGCAGTCGCGAGGGCCAGAAGGGCCGACCGGGTAGCGGGCTTCACGTTCAAGGTCGCGGCTGCAGCCTGCCTGGTGGTCCTGGCGTTCATAGTGGGGATGATATTGGCCAGGGGCCTGGGGACCGCCGTCAAGCCCTCCTTCCTCCTGGGAAAGCCCCGGGTCATGGGGGAAGGGGGTGGTATAGGTCCCATGGTCTTCTCCTCGCTTTACCTCACCCTGGTCACCACCCTCATCTTGACTCCCCTGGGGGTGGGCGCTGGACTGTATCTGGCGGAGTATTCTCGGGGCAAGAGGCTTGTGGGCCTGCTGCGCTGGGCTTCCGAGTCCCTCTCTTCCATATCCTCGGTGGTGTTCGGCATATTCGGAATGGTTTTTTTCGTGATATACCTCAGGTTGGGCTATTCGATCTTGGCGGGCGCCCTCACCCTTGCCCTCATGAACCTGCCCACCGTCATGAGGGTCACGGAGGAGGCGGTCAGGGCGGTGCCCGCTTCCTATCGCGAGGCGTCTCTCAGCCTGGGCGCCTCCAGGTGGGAGACGACGAAGAGGGTCGTGTTCCCCGCGGCCCTTCCCGGGATCATCACGGGGGTGATCCTCACCATGGGTAGGGTCATGGGGGAAAGCGCCGCCCTGGTCTACACGGTGGGGGTCATCGTGAGAAAGCCTCCCTTCTCGCCCCTCCAGCCCGGGGCGCCCATGGCGGCTCACATCTGGTACCTCTACACCGAGGGAGGCATCGTGCCAGACTGGATGCGGATAGCCTCGGGGGAGGCCGCGGCGCTGCTCGTACTGGTGCTCCTTATGAATCTCTTTGCCAGGGTCATCGCCTCTAAGATCAGGAAGAAAATGGGAATTATTGGTTGAGCGGTGAAAGCCAGGGGACGTATACGTTGCTCGCGGAGCAGGAAGGAACGAGGTGAAGAAAATGGCGACGTCCGACGAGGGTTTGCTGGGGGCCAGGGGTGGTTTGAGGGTTGCGCGGACCGCAGAGGAAAGGCGAGACGGCGATCCTTCCCCCGTCCCCGATAAGAAGATGGAGCTGGTGGGCCTTTCATTGAGCTACGGGGAAAAGAAAATCCTTGACGACATAAACATGGCGGTCCCCGACCGCAGCATAACCGCCGTGATAGGCCCGTCGGGATGTGGCAAGAGTTCCCTTCTCCGCTGCCTGAACCGCATGAACGAGCTGGTGGACGGCGCCCGGGTCGAGGGCAAGGTCTATCTCGATGGGGAGGACGTCTATGCGCCCGATTACGACGTCGTGAGCCTGAGGAGAAAGGTGGGGATGGTGTTCCAGAAGCCCAACCCTTTTCCCAAGAGCGTTTACGAGAACGTGGCTTACGGGCCCAGGCTCTACGGGGTGAAGGACAGGAAGCTCCTCGACCGCATCGTGGAAGAGAGCCTGAGGAGGGCGGCCCTGTGGGACGAGGTGAAGGACAAGCTGGACAGTTCCGCCCTCTCCCTCTCGGGGGGCCAGCAGCAGAGGTTGTGCATCGCCAGGGTGCTCGCCGTTCAGCCGGAAGTGATCCTGCTGGACGAGCCCTGCTCGGCGCTGGATCCCATCTCCACTCAGAGGATAGAAGACCTACTCCAGGAGCTCAAGGAGTCCTACACCATAGTGATCGTGACCCATAACATGCAACAGGCGGCCCGGGTCAGCGATTACACCGCCTTTATAACCGTGGAGGAACAGGGTGGTCCGGGAAGGCTGATGGAGTTCGGCGAGACCAGGGAGGTGTTCACCAACCCGAAGGAGAAGAAGACGGAGGATTACATCACCGGGAGGTTCGGATAGTTTTGCGGAAAGCGTTTCTCGATGCCCGGCCGCTTTGCCCGGTAGTGCCAAAGGCGAGATGGGCCGCAAAAGGAATACCGTCGAAGGTGGTCAAGTATGGAAGAATATGCCATGTAACGTGATGTTCCTTTATCGGAAAGGAGGGAGATGTGACGGAAGCACGGAGGGGCTTTCACCAAAGGTTGGATGACCTGTTCGACGAGGTCATGAAAATGGGACAGATGGCCACCCTTACCGTCAGCGAGGCCAGGCGGTGCTTTATCGAGCGGGACAAGGAATCCGCGCAGGTCATCATGGAGGGGGACCATGTCTTCGACGGCCTCAGGGACATGGTGGAAGAGGCGGGATTGGAGCTGTTGGCCACCCAGGCCCCGGTGGCGGTGGACCTGCGGTTGGTGGTGGCCTTGATGAGGGTTGCCCAGCACCTGGAGAGGATTGCCGACCTGTGCGTCGATATCGCCAAGGCTACCGTGAACCTTCCCGCCGGAGAACTTCCCGGTTGGATGAAGGAGGCCATAGACGAGATGGGCCGCAAGGCGGCGGATATGCTCCGGAGGTCCTTGTCCGCGTTCCGCAGGAGGGACCTGGAGGAGGCGAAGGTCCTTGACGTATTGGATGACGCGGTGGACGTGCTCAACCGGGGATTTTTCAAGGAGTTCGACCGCGGAAGGGAAGAGGACCTGGACGTGGCGGTACGGGTGATAATGGTGGCCAGGTTCTTCGAGAGGATCGCCGACCACGCGGTGGGCATCGGCGAGGAGACGGCCTTCCTCTGGAGGGGAAGAAGGTCTTTGTCGGAAAACGGCGACGAAAATTATCGGGCACGAGACAAGGGGCTTCCTCGAAACTTTCGATAAAGCCCTAAAAGGTTGACCCCTCGCATCCTTTCCCGCGCGGGCGCCCTTTTCCGCTTGTACCGGAAGAACGGGATGAGAACGGCTATAGACCGCTCGAACCCGCCAGCATAACGCCGGAATGTCATGATAAGGCCACTTTAAGGCCCGTACCCTGACGTTTCCGGGGGACCCACGACGGCACCCCGCGTTTCCTTGCCGATAAGCACCGGCGGGTAACTGACTCCCAGTCAGGAGAATTCATTGACACAATTCCGACCTTTCGTCGATAATATTAGACGTAGGGTCACATTTAACGATCACTATGATGGCATCGGACAGGCAATACGGAGGTGGTGTGGAGGTTTCGGGACCCGGGGTTTTCCGCTCGAGAGCCAGGTTCCATACGGAGGTCGGCAGGGAGGAGTGAACCCGGTGGCGGAGACGGCCCTTTCATTAGAGGTCGAGCTCGCAGGTTCGTGGGCCATCTCGCGAAGAGCGCCGGATGGAAGCAGGACTTCCTTGGTAGCGGAGGCGGAGAGCATCCCCGGATCCACCTGGCCGCAGGGAAAACGGGATACGCCAGCCGTTATGAGCTCGAACCCTGCGGCTATTTTTATTTTCGGTTCTGATCGGGTCCATGGCGGTTAGGCTAAGATCGCTGACCGTATCTTTTGAGAATTCGTGGCCGACCTGGTGATATCTTGCGGTCGAGGGAAGATCGCACAAGTTGTTGACCGGGTTGGAGATACCGGGTGATTTCCAGGCGGAACGAGACATAGAGAGGGAGGGAGAGATCTAGATGGCCGGCACGAGGAAAGGGGACGAGCTAAAGGGGCGCCGGAGGACGAAGGGAATGCGCCGGAGGGAAGAGATCATCCGGACCGCCAGGGAGATCTTTTCCCAGAAAGGATTTTCGGAGACCAGGGTCACTGACATCACGGAAAAGGCGGGTATCGCCAAGGGCACCCTCTACCTTTATTTCCGCAGCAAGGAAGAGCTTTTCCTCGCCGTCATCCGTGACGCCGCCGAGCGGTTACGTAACTCCGTCGCCGAGGCCCTTCACGGAGTGGAG
>JBBFMI010000008.1:0-21262 GCA_037478635.1 Candidatus Geothermincolales bacterium
GGTGGCGAACAAGCCCATCCTTTTTTACGGCCTGGAGGCTCTTGCCGAGGCGGGGATCCGGGACGTGGGCATAATCGTGGGAGACACTGAGCCGGAGATAAGAAAGGCGGTGGGTGATGGATCGGCTTGGGGCCTGGAGGTGACCTACATCAGGCAGGAAGCCCCTTTGGGGCTGGCCCATGCAGTGCTCACGGCCGAGGAATTCCTGGGGGACACCCCTTTCGTGATGTACCTGGGGGATAACCTGATAAAGGAGGGCATAACCGGGTTCGTAGAGGAGTTCAAGAGGAAGGACGTGGACGCCCTCATCCTCCTGTCCAGGGTGACGGAGCCCCAACGGTTCGGCGTGGCGGAAATCCAGGGCAACCGCATCGTGAGGCTGGTGGAGAAACCGGAAGTCCCTCCCAGCGACTTGGCCTTGGTGGGGGCTTACATGTTCCGTCCCGTCATACTGGAGGCAGCTAAGTCCATAAAACCCTCCTGGCGGAACGAGCTGGAGATAACCGACGCCATCCAGTACCTCATCGACCACGGCCATCGGGTGGAGGCCCACATCATATCAGGTTGGTGGAAGGACACCGGAAGGCTGGAGGACCTGCTGGAGGCCAACCGGATGATCCTCGAGGACCTGGTTCCGGAATGCCGCGGCTCTATCGACGAGCATTCGAGGGTCGATGGCAGGGTCGTGGTGGAGGAGGGAGCAGAGGTCGTGGGAAGCGTCCTGCGGGGACCTTGCATCATAGGTAAAGGCTCCAGGATCGTAAATTCATACATCGGCCCTTTCACCTCCATTTACCATGGCGTCCTGGTGGAGGAGAGCGAGATCGAGCACTCCATAGTGCTGGAGAACAGCGTTATAAGGCGTATACCGGGACGCATCGAGGACAGCCTCATAGGCAAGGACGTGGAGATAACCTACTATCACAACAGGCCCAAGAGCTTTCGCTTCGTGGTGGGGGACAATTCGAAGGTGGGTTTGATCTGAAGGCAGGAAGATGAAAGAAGGTCTTTCGGTGAGGGAGCTGGAATGCGATTCGGATCGCCGGGGCCTGTGGTTGAGGCTCTGGGAAGGGGAGGAAGGAGGTTGGACGGCCGAGGCGAGGGATCTTTTCCCGGGTGAGATCCTCTGCTGGATAAACCCGGCCGCCGAGGAAAGGGTCTATTGCCTCAGGGGCATGATTAAGCTGGTGGTGTGCGAGAAGGAAGGCGAAAGGAAACCGATAGAGATATACCTCGGGGAGTTCCGACCGAGGGAGGTCCGGGTCGCGGACAACCTCCTATATGGCTACAAGGCGGTAGGCCACGAGAGCGCGCTGGTGGTGCGGATGTGGAGGGGAAAGGAGGGTGTTTTTATCCCCCCGGAGGAAGCGTCCGTTCCCTACAACTGGGAGATAGTCATGAGGTGATAACCTCGTGCGACCGCGGATTGACGTCTGCGCCGAAAAAGACCGAACTTTCCAAGCCGGCTCCATTTCGAGAGGTAAGTTTTCGTTGAGGGCCAAGGGCTGAGCGGAGGTCTTACATGCGCTTGCTGGTCACTGGAGGATGCGGTTTCATCGGGAGCAACTTCGTCCGGTATGTCCTAAGGGAACATCCCGAAGACGAGATATTGAACCTGGACAAGCTGACCTACGCGGGAAATCCCGCCAACCTGAGGGACGTGGAAGAAGACCCCCGGTACACTTTCGTGCGGGGCGATATCTGTTCCCGGGAGGACGTCGAAAGGGCCATGGAATGGGGTCCGGAGGCCATCGTCAACTTCGCGGCAGAGACCCATGTGGACAGGTCCATCATGGACCCCGAGGCGTTTCTCTACACCGATGTCCTGGGGGTCTTCCGCTTGCTGGAAGCGTGCCGGGAACGGGGGATACGCCTGGTCCACATCAGCACCGACGAGGTGTACGGCAGCATCGAGGAAGGGAGTTTCACCGAGGAGAGTCCCCTTCGTCCCAACAGCCCCTATGCCGCGTCCAAGGCCGGGGGAGACCTGCTGGTGAGGTCTTACGTTAAGACCTACGGCGTGGACGCGGTTGTCGTGAGGAGCTCCAACAATTACGGGCCCTTCCAGTACCCGGAAAAGGTCATACCCCTGTTCATTACCAACCTAATGGAGGGAAGGAAAGTGCCCCTTTACGGGGACGGGAAGAACGTGAGGGACTGGCTGTACGTGGAGGACAACTGCCGGGCAATCGACCTTATATTGCGGAAGGGAAAGCCGGGAGAGGTCTACAACGTCGGGGCCGGCCAAGAGAGGAGCAACCTCGAGCTCACCCGCTCCATATTGTCCCTGATGGGCCTGGGCGAGGACAGGATAGCCTGGGTCCCGGACCGTCCCGGGCACGACCTGCGCTACTCGGTGGATTGGACCAAGGTGAAGGGGCTGGGCTGGGAGCCCCAGGTGACGTTGGAGGAAGGGTTGCGCCGCACCGTGGAATGGTATCGCGAGAACCGGGACTGGTGGGAACCCATCAAGAGCGGGGAGTTTCGAAGATATTATTTAGAGAGATACGGCGATATCTGATTATTTAGAGAGATACGGCGATATCTGATGATGTCGGGACTCGTGCACGAATGAAGTAGAGGGTGAAAGGGGCCATGAAGCTCTCGGTGATCATCCCAGTTTACAACGAGAAGGACACCATAAAGGAGGTGCTACGCCGGGTCCGCCAGGTGGACCTGGGAGATATAGAAAAGGAGATAGTGGTGGTGGATGACGGGTCCACCGACGGGACCCGGGAGATCCTATCCATGGAAAAGGATTCTATCACCCAGGTCATCCTGCATCCCCAGAACCGGGGCAAGGGAGCGGCGGTCAGGACAGGCCTCGCCCATGCCACCGGGGATATAATCGTCATCCAGGACGCCGACCTCGAGTACGACCCCGAGGATTTCCCTCGCATGCTGGAGCCCATCCTGAAGGGAAAGGCGGAGGTGGTGTACGGGTCCCGTTTTACCGGCCCTCACAAGAACATGCTCTTCTGGCACTACATAGGCAACCGCTTCCTGGCCTTCGTGACCGGCGTCCTTTATGACACTACCCTCACCGATATGGAGACCTGCTACAAGATGTTCAAGCGGAGCGTTCTGGACGGAATCGAGCTTAAGTCGAACAGGTTCGACATAGAGCCGGAGATCACCGCCAAGATCCTGAAGAAGGGCATCCGCATCTACGAGGTGCCCATCTCCTATGCCGGTCGTGAATATTCCGAGGGCAAGAAGATAACCTGGAAAGACGGGATACCCGCCCTCTGGGCCCTCATCAAGTACAGGTTCGTGGATTGATCACATAACAGGAATCCCCTGCGAGTCGAGGATCCGGGCGGCAAAAACATCATTGCCTGGCCCCGGGGTTCTTGCCCCCTCAGCCTCGACTTAGAAGAGGACTCATTTTAAGCCCTCGATGAAGTCGTCAACGGCGATGGCCGGCAGGGTTGTGATGCGCACCGTGCCCCGGGAGGCCAGCTGGACCGAAATGCGGGTTATGGTCTCGTTGTTGGGCGCCTCCACCACGTTTACGAAATCGTAGGGCCCGAGGACCGCGTATTGGGCGATGATCTTACCGCCCATGGCCTCCACGTCCTTGTTTACCTCCTTGATCCTGTCCGGGTTCTTGGTGAGCGTGGCGCAGCCCTCGTCGGTCAGGCGGCTCAGAAGGATGTAGATAGCCATCTTGCCCCTCCTTTCCCCCGTGTTCCTTGGACTTGATAAGTAAGATGCTACCCCGTAACGCGATCCGCTAAACCAGTTATCGCCTTAATCAAGACCTTGGCTTCGGCCACGGGATTCGAGAGGAGATATATACCCTATGCCAGTCGACTGGCTTCGGAACGGCCCTCTGAGGGGTGGTGGACCACGAGCACCGTATGCAGCAAGCGGTATCGGAAAGGATTGTCGCAACGGAGGCGATCGCCTCGATTGTATTGAGCACGTTCACTTAATAGCGCGACACGGACATGGTGTTGTTCGAGCAGTTTTTTCACGCTGACATTGGTCACATTTTCACCCTGGCTGTATCATATCCCCAGCGACGAGGATGGAAGAGGATTGTCGATCGCCCTGGAGGCACGATCGAATCAGGGTTTAGAGGGTGGATGCTTTATCCGGGAGGAACTCCGTATGGCTTACAAGGTGACTGTGGTATATCACGAAGATTTCGCCTTCTACGGATACCCTGCCTTAAGGGACCGCATGGCACCTTCCTTCGAAGAGCTAAAAAGGAGAGGCCTTCTGGAAAGGGAGGGGGTGCGGGTCCTGGAGGCCGATCCGGTGGAGGAAAGCCTCGTATACGAGGTCCACACTCCTTCCCACGTGAGGAGCGTGGAGAGGAGCGGGTATTACGGCGTGGCGCTGCTTTCGGCCGGGGCTGTCCTGGGTGGAGCGGAATCGGTGGCGCGAGATGAGTCCGCCTCCGCCTTCTGTTACGTGGGGACCGCGGGCCACCACGCTTCCCGGGAGGGCTTCTGGGGGTTCTGTTACCTGAACGATGTCGCCATCGCCCTGGCGGGGTTGAGGAAGGAGGGAAAGGCTTCCAGGGTGGTGGTGCTGGACGTGGACCCCCACTATGGCGATGGTACCCGGGACATATTGGGACCGGACCCCACGGTGATGCACATAAACTTCCACGGCGGCTTCGGTGGACACCGGACCGAGGGACACAACAACCACGATATCCCGCTTCCCTACGACGCCGATGACGGGGTCTTTCTAAAGGGATTGGAAAAAGCGCTTCAACTGGCGGTGTCTTTCGGTCCCGAGCTCGTGTTCGTGATCCTGGGCCACGATAGCCACAGGGACGATTACGGGGCCTTCGAGTTGAGCGATGGAGCTTATGAGAAGCTGGCCGAGATGGTGAAGGAAAGATTTCCGCGGAAAGTGGTCTACGTGTTGTCCGGAGGTTCCAACATCCGCGTGGCCTGCCGGGCTATAGGGGATGTGGTGGACGTTCTCTCTCGGTGATCGGACGCGCTGCTTTCCAGGTGGGCTTTTATCATGGCGTTTTCAGGCATTTGATGAGAAGATCGACCCGGGGATAAAGGGATTCGAAGGAGGTAAGAAAAGCCAGGTGGAGTCCTATTTCAGGGATAGGCCGGTCATGGCCGTTACGATCGCCGTGGGCGTTTTATTGGTCCTTTCCCTCGTTTCCCCCCGAGGATCTACGGCGAGGGCCCAGGCCGTTTTCCCGCCCCGGGTGGCCCTGACCTTCGATGACGGCTACAACTACGATCACAGGATCTTCGAGTACCTTGCCTCCCAGGGGATCCGGGCCACCTGCTTTCTCATAGGGCATTGGATGGAGAAAAACCCTTCCCTGGTCAAGGAGATGGCCGATCGTGGATGGGAGATATGCAACCATACCTACCACCACGCGCCCCTGACCAAGCTCCCCGACGACAGGATCAGGTGGGAGATCTCCGCCTGCCAGGACGTGATCAGGGGGATCGCGGGGCAGGATTTTCCGCTGGTAAGGCCGCCGGGAGGGTTCATCGACGACCGGGTGAGGGCCGTCATCTCTTCCATGGGCTTCACCCCGGTGATGTGGAGCATGGACAGCATGGACGCGAGAAGTCCCGCGCCACCCGTTCCCGACAGGATTTCTCACATGGTCAACAACAGCAGGGATGGGAGCATCTTGCTCTTTCACCTGGGGGGCAAGGGGACCTACGAGATGGTCACCGGCGTGGTGGAGGGGTTGAAGAGGAGAGGTTTCGTTTTCGTCACCGTGGGAGAGCTTTACGGGATCAAGAGCGTCATCAGGGGAGGGGATATAAACCAGGGTATCTCATCCCCGGCCACGACGTGGTATTTCGCCGAGGGCACCACGAGAAGGGGATTCGAATGTTGGTTCTCCGTCTTCAATCCATCCCGTGGAGATGCAAGGGTTGATTTCGAGTTCTTCACGTCCCGGGGGAAGATCACCAGGGTCTACGAAGTGGGCCAGGAGAGGAGGTTGACTTTCGAGGTTAAGGGCGAACTCAATGTAGAGGAGGATTTTTCCTGCATCTTGCGCTCAGATATTCCCGTGGTGGCGGAGAGGTCCCTTTATTTCCGCCGCGGTGGCGGCATGAACGGCGTTGCTATCGGTCCAGGAACCAGCGAGCTATCCACGCGTTGGATCTTCCCCCTGGGGAGGATGCAGGAAAGGCTCGAGGATTATCTCATACTGTTCAATCCGGGACCGGAGGATGTCCAGGTCCGGTTGGAATTTTATGGCGAAAACGGCTGGGAGGCGAGGAGGGATGTCCGCCTCCCCGCGGAGGTGAGGAGCACCGTCGATATAGGCAGGCTTTTAGGAGCCAGCGCCGCCACCGTCGTCCTTGATTCCGATTCACCGTTGGCGGCGGAAAGGGCGTGCTATTTCGGCTTTGAGGGTGGACCAGGGGGTTCTTTCCTGGTGCCGGGGTTAAAGGAAAAGAGGGAGGAGTGGTATTTTCCCGAGGGAACCCTGCGTTTCGGGACTGTAAACCGCCTGAACATATTCAACCCCAACTCCGCGTCCAACCTGGTGGAGGTAACGCTGATCTCGGAAGGGGATATGGCGGGAGAGGTGTTGGCCCTCGACCCTTGGAGCGCGAGCTCCATAGATGTGTCCCGGTACCTGTCGGGGGAGAGGGATTTCTCCGTGCGGTTGCGCGGACTCCTTCCCCTGGTGGCTTCCCGGACCTCCTTCTTCAACGACGGCAACGCCCTGGGCGGCGCCATGGACCCTGGGGTTTCAGCGCATTCCACGAGGTTTTTCTTCGCGGAGGGGTGCACGGCGGGAGGTTACAGCGAGTGGCTGATACTCTTCAATTCCCTGGAAAGGCCGGCGGAGGCGGAAGTTACTTATTACCTGGGTGAGCGCAGGGAGTCAAGAAGATACCAGGTAAACCCGCTTTCCCGGGTCACGGTGAACGTGGGGCAGGAGATAGGCGCGGGGTACGAGGTCTCCGTGGAGGTAAACGGGGAGGCGGGGATATACGCTGAAAGGTCCCTTTATTTCTCGCGGACTTTTTCGGATTAGGTTTGTTTCTCTGTCTGCAGGGAAAAAATAATTCCAAGTGGATGCTTTTACCTATCTTCGGAAAAGAGGTTGAGGACGATCAGGATTGAAGGCGTCTTATTGGGTTACCATTCCTGGCGAACCGAATTGTCGAAAGGGATTTTCGCCATGAAGTAGGCTGGGACAAGGGAAAGGAGGAGAAATGGCGGACGAGAAGGAGGAACTGCTTCAGAAGGAGATAGCTGATTACGAAGAGCAGCTGAAGGTCCTCGCTTCGAAGCTACAGGAGCTCGCCGGCGTGGATTGCAGTTTTGGCGCCTGCGTGTTCGATCCCGAGATGAAGACCGTGGAGGAGAAGCTGGCCGAGCTGGAGAAGCGCAAGAAGACGCTTCAGGATATCATGGAATCCCTCAAGCAGTGCAGGGCATAGGGGATTCCGGTTTCACGGCGAAACAGAGGGGGAGGAGCACCTCCCCCTCTTGTTATTCATGCGCACTCGAAGCACTAAAAGATCATTCCACCTTGAGGAACTTGTCCTCAGGCGCTCCGCAGATGGGGCATTTCTCTGGGATAACCTCATCGGCGACGTAGCCGCAAACCTGGCAGACGAAGTAATCGGGGACCTCGTCCGCCACCAGGTGCTGGAGTACCCTTTCGTACAGCTTGGCGTGGCGCTCTTCCACGTCCCTGGCATAGGAGAAAAGGGTGGCGGCCGCCTTTTCTCCCTCCTGCTCCGCTTCCTGGACGAAACGATCGTAGCTTACCTGGGCTATCTTCTCTTCGCGGGCCAGGGATTCCTCGAGGTTGGTCTCGGTATCCTTGATCACGCCGAGCAACCTCAGGCTGTTCAAGGCGTGGATGTATTCCGACTCGGCCACGGCGCGGAACAGCTTGGCCACCGCGGGGTATTCCTCTTCCTCAGCCTTCTTGGCGTAAGCCCTCAGCCTCACCACCGCCTTGGATTCCCCGGTGAATGAGTTATACAGATTTTCCCTGGTCTTTTCTCCCATCTGACCTCCTTTCGCCCTTTGGTTCAGTTCCCCTTCCTCACCATTATATGGATCTCTCCCTCCCGTTCTTCCATGGAGATCAGCTCGTTCCCGGTCTTCTTGCACCAGGCCGGCATATCCTCCTTTATGCCGGGGTCATCGGCGACGATCTCGAGCACCTGTCCTTTCTCCAGTTCCTTCATCTTTTGGGCGGTCCTGGCTATGGGCATGGGGCAGTATAGACCCACGCAGTCAAGCACTTCATCGGCTTTCATCGTCCACCTCCGCAGGTCCAGCTCGATTCGTATCTTCTCTCAGATGAACAGGTTCAACTTGGATTCGGATGCCCGGGCCACGTAGGATGCGGCGCCCGCGAAGCTGTCCGCCGCTGGGAGGTCTTTCTCCTCCAGCCCCATGAGGGCCATGGTGGTGGTGCAGGCCACGAACTTCACCCCCATGGACTTGGCGGTCTCCATCGTCTCCTCCAGGGAGGGCATTCGGAACTTCTTCATCAGGATGGTCATGGCCAGCTTGCCGAGGCCCGCCATGTTGAGCCGGGAAAGCCTGGCCTTGCGGGGAGTTCCCGGGGAGAGCAGGCTGAGCATCCTCTGGAGCGGCGAGCCCACCTTTAGGCGATAAGGCCTCGAGGACAGCAACCCGAGACCCCAGAAGGTGAAGAAGACCTCCACCTCCATTCCCAGGGATGCGGCGGCCACGGCTATGTTGAAGGCGGCGAGCGCCCGGTCCATGTCGCCGCTGAACAGCACTATGGTGGCTTTCTCCTGGTCCATTTCCCGACCCCCTTCTGACTATAATTCCTTCATGCCAGTTTACCGCAGTGGGGGCACTTGATGGTGAGGTTGCTCACCGGCCGTCCGCAGCTCTTGCACCTCTTGAGGATCACCCCACAGCGGCTGCAGAAGTCGGTCAGTTCCCCCATGGCACCGAAGTCAGCGTCGCAGTATGGGCAGTCGCATTCGGGTTTTCTGGGACTTGCCTTTTCTTCGGGGCTCATCGGCTCTTACCCCCCTTTTTCTCGAGGTAATCCTGGATGGCCTTGTGGAGAGCGTCGGCGCCCAGGTTGGAGCAGTGCATCTTGTTCTTGGGAAGGCCCCCCAGCTCCTTGGCCACGTCTTCACGGGTTATCTTCATGGCCTCTTCCAGGGTTTTGCCCTTGGCCATTTCGCTTATCATGCTGGATACGGCGATGGCGGCGCCGCAGCCGAACGTCTTGTACTTGACGTCGCTCAGCCTTCCCTCGTCGTCGACCTTGATGTAGAAGGTCATCATGTCCCCGCAGACCGGGTTTCCCACCTCCCCGATCCCGTCGGCGTCCTCGATCTCGCCCACGTTCCGTGGGTTCATGAAATGCTCCATGACCTTGTCGCTGTACATTGCCATGCGTCATCTACCCCCTTCCTTGAGGAACTTGTCGTAAAGCGGCGACATGGACCTGAGCCTCTCCACTATGGACGGGAACACCTCGATCACGTAGTCCACGTCCTGGGGCGTGTTATGTAGGCCCAGACTGAAGAGGATGGAGCCCTGGGCTTTCTCGGGCGGGACCTTCATGGCGTTCAGCACGTGGGAACTCTTGAGGGCCCGGCTTGTGCAGGCGGATCCACTGGAGACCGCGACGCCGTGGTGGTTTAAAAGCAGCAGCATGGCCTCGCCCTCAACGAATTCCACCACGAAACTCGCGTTCCAGGGAAGCCTTTCGGTGGGGTGGCCGGTGAGCTCCACGTGGTCCACCTTGCCGGTGATGCCCGCCACCAGCTTGTTCCTGAGCCCTGCCAGGTGCGCGTTTCTCTCCTGCATCCTTTCCTTGGCTAGCTCCGCCGCCTTTCCCATCCCCACTATGGCCGGCACGTTCTCCGTTCCTCCGCGCCTCCCTCCCTCTTGCACTCCCCCTTCCAGCTGGGGTATCAGGCGCACGCCCTTGCGGACCCACAGGGCCCCGGCCCCCTTAGGGCCGTAAAGGAGGTCGGAGGACAGGGTGACGGCGTCCAGCCCCAGCTCTTCCACGTCCAGGGGGACGGCCGAGGCAGCCGCCACGGCGTCGGAGTGGAGCAGGATACCCCTTCCCTTCACCAGGGAAGCCACCTCCTTCAGGGGCTGGATTGTGCCTACCTCTCCGTTGGCCGCCATGATGGACACCAGGACGGTGTTGTCTCGCAAGGACCGTTCCAGGGCGTCCAGGTCCACCCTTCCCTGGCCGTCCACCGGCACCAGTGTGACCTCCGCGCCTTGTTTCTCCAGGGTCCGGACGGGATTGAGGACGGAGAAGTGCTCTACCTGCGACACCACCAGGTGGTTGCCCCTTTTGCGTTGCCCCTGGAAGATCCCCTTGATCGCCAAGTTGTTGGCCTCCGTGCCGCAGGAGGTGAAGATCACCCCCTCCGCGTCCCCGTTGATCAGGGATGCCACCTTCTCCCGGGCCTCCTCCACCGCCTCGCGGGCCTTGTCCCCCCAGCGGTGGAGGGAGGACGGGTTTCCGAAAAATTCGCGGAGGTAGGGCATCATGGCCTCCCTTACCTCATCGGGCAGGGGATGGGCCGCGTAATTGTCCAGGTAGACTTCCCTCATGTAAACTGCACCTCCTGATCTCCATCTCTCCCGGGGACGACCAGGCCCCTCAAGCTTCCGAACAGCTGTTCAACGTCATCCGAGGCGGCGAGGCAAGAATCAGGTCCGCATATCTGGAACGGGGGTTCGCCCCCTTCCGGCTCGTGGGGAACGGGCCTTATATGCGACAGGGGGAATGAGAGAAACCGCCCCGAGTACGTACCGTATTCTTTTCCTGGAGCCAGTTTCACCAGCAGGGGTTTTTCGGTGAGCAGGAGGCCCGCCCAGGCGAGGGGCGAGGCGTGTACCCCCACGTTGGAGTAGTGGGAGAACGCGTGGGAAAGAAGCGAGTGGGCTTCCTCCCGCCAGCGCTCCTCGCCCGATATAACCCATCTCCAGGTCATGGCGATAGCCGCTTCGCCCAGGGCCTCGGGGCTCGCGGGTGCCAAGTGGAGCTTGGGAGGGAGGTATTTCTCGGCCACGTCCGCCAATAGGCCGGTGTCGCCGAGCCTGTATTCCTCGACCAGCAAGTCCAGGATCTCGTAAGCCACGTGCAGGTATTTCTCTTCACCCGTCAGGGAATAGGCGTCCAAGAGGGCCAGGAAGGTGGCCGTCTGGTCTTCCAGGTGACCCTCACCCAATCGGTATTCCCCATAGGCATGGGCTATTCCCCCATCTCGACTGAAAGTGGAGGCGATCTGCTCCAGGGCCTCCAAGGCTATGCGCACCCATTCTCCTCGACCCCTTCCGGCCCCCAGCCTGAGCAGGGCGCGGGAAGCCGTCGCCGCCGGCCGGGAAAGGGGGATGGGATCCACGGCCGGCCTTTGTGCCCTTTTCCTTTCCCCTGCCCCAAGGCGGTAGTAGTCCTCGAGGGCGTCTTGGCTCGGGAAGAATATCCCCCCACCTCCGTAAAGCGTGGTGGTGATGTATCCCGCCGTCATCTCCAGCGCCTCTTCGAGATGCTCGTCCATCCCCGTGGAGGTGGCGTGATGGAGGGCCAGCAGGATCAACGCGTTTTCCTCGAGCAATTTCTCGTAGTGGGGCTCGCTCCAGTCGGCTGTGACCGAGTACCGGAAGAAGCCCCCTTCCACCCGGTCGAAGATCCTCGAGTTGACCATGGACTGGAGGGTGTGCAGGGAAAAGCGGAGAAAATCCTCGTTGCCCGTGAGGAGGTATGCGTCGAAGGAGAGCAAGATGGTCTCGGGAAGGGGGAATTTGGGGGCGTTTCCCAGCCCGCCGTGAACCCTGTCCCAGAGGGACAGTGCCAGGGCCGCGATTTTTAGGCTCTCCCTGCGCAGGTCGTTGACGGGTTCTCGTTCTTCGAACGGTGCCACGCTCCAATCCAGGTTATCCCGATTTTCCTGGTAGAGAACGTAAATCCTTTCCAGGGCCTTCGCCATGGTCTCCGGTGGGATGTAAGTGGCGCCAGCCAGGAGTCTGCCCTCCGGGTCCAAGAAGGCGGTGGTGGGCCATCCACCTTGGTTGTAGCGGCGGTTTATCTCGGGTTGAAGATCGGTGTCCACCCTGACGGGAACGCAATGGCGCCTTATGAGCTCGATGACATCGGGATCAGAATAAGTTGTCTCGTCCATCACGTGGCACCAATGACACCAGGAAGCGGAGATGGAAAGGAGTATTAACTTGCCGTCGCGTTCGGCTTCCCTGAAGGCCCCCTCTCCCCATTCCCGCCAACCGATGGAACCTGCCCTGTTTTCCCGCGGCGAAAACCGCATCGGGTATTCGGCGCTCAAGCTTCCCCCTTTTGTTCACCATCCCCCGGAGCCGCCCTCATAGTCCGTGGCCCCCTTGGCCAGACGCGTGTTGTCGGGGTCAAGGCCGTTTTTCCCCGGCAAGTGAATCTCGGCCTTTTCCCTGCGCTCCTTTTTCTTGACCTTTTCCGGCCTTCATTTTCTGGTCTATATGGGCACAGGGGAATTTCGTGTCGGAGCAATGATCGCAGCACATCGGCATCCTTTTCGCCCTATCCGCATCCTTCATCGGCAATACCTCCAGTTTGTCTCGCATATTTTCCTTGCCACTCGTTTACAAGTTAATGTTTGCCTTCCTGGGGCTCCATGATTCATCTCAAGCCAAAGCCGAGGCCTGGGTCGGAGGGGTTGAACAGGGCGCTCGAGCGGAACCGGATGGTTACCTGAAAAGCTTTTACCCGAAGGAAGTCCTCAACGTTGATACGGGCTACTGCGTCAGTCCAGGTAAGCGTTCAGGGCGGTGACGTCGAGTATGGTCAGCCTCTTATCCTCGGAGGCTATTATGCCTTCCTTTTTCAACCTGCTCAAGATGCGGGAAACGGTCTCCTCGGTGCTTCCCACCAGGCCGGCGATATCCCGGTTGGTCAGGGGAAAGCCGATGCATAACCCGCACTTGTCGGAGATTCCTTTCTCGCCCGCCATCTTGAGGAGAATGCAGGCTATCCGTCTCTCCACCCTTTCCCCCGCGACGCAGCGTTCCTTGTAGTAGGACTGGTCCAGCTTGATGGCGATCATTCTGGCAAGGTACAGGGAAAAGAGCGGGTCGCGGGAAGCTATCCACTGGATGTCGTCCCAGCTTATCCTCCATACCCGGCAATCGGAATGGGCCACTGCCGAGTAGGAATAGGTGCCCTCTTCCTGCAGGGCCGCCTCGCCGAAGATGTCGCCGGGGTGCATGAAGCCCATGATGTACAGCCTTCCGTCGCTGTGGACGATGTTGGCCTCCACGATGCCCTCTTCCACCAGGTAAAAGTGAGTCGCTTCGTCCTGGTCGACGAAGATGTACTGGTCCTTCTCGTAACTCTCCGGGATAAAGAGATTCCTCGCCTCTTCCCTGATGTCGTCACCTACGTGGCTGAGGAAGTTTTCTAAATGGGGTCCTTGCACCGCTACCTCCTTGGTCCCAATACCCGCTGGAAGATTATATCAGCACTCGGTTTTCGTGACACACTATGGGCATTTCTCTCAAACAACGACTCTCCGTCAACCTGGTTTTTTAACTTTCAATCTAACTAACCCTTGCATAAAAGCTCCTTTAAGGTATAATAAGCGGCTATACAAATTCTTACGACCATAATGTCGGTCAAAACCGGACGATCTTTCCGGTCCAGGTTAGAGTTAAAAACGGTATTACGTTATTTCGGCAAGACATCGAGCATTTCTCGACACCGGTTTATTGAACGGTACTCCTTGTTTCGGCTTTCGGGACGGGTTTCAGAGGAGTGAGGGATGAAGGAGATCAGGCTACACGGCAGGGGCGGGCAAGGCGTGGTCCTCAGCGCGAAGATCTTGGCCTCTGCGGCGATCGAGGAGGAAAAATGCGCCCAGGCTTTTCCCAGCTTCGGGCCCGAAAGAAGGGGTGCTCCTGTGGTGGCATACTGCCGTATCTCGGAGGATCCCATCATCACCCGGGAGCCGATTCTGAACCCGGATGTCATTGTGGTGCACGACCCGCTTCTTCTTCGTTCCGTGCAGGTGGGCAGAGGCCTAAAGAATGGGGGGACGATCATCCTCAACTCCTGTTTCCCTCCCGAGGAGGCGTCATCGAGATACGGCTTCACCGATTGCATATTGGTCACGGTGGACGCGAACGAGATATCCTTGAGGGTCATCGGCGCGGCCATAACCAACATGGCCATGTTGGGGGCCTTGTTGAAAGCGGTGCCGCTGGTGGGCCTCGAAACGCTGGAGGAGCAGATCCGTAGGTTTCTCGGAAGGATAGCCGATAAGAACATCGCCGCATTGGAGGAGGCCTATCAACAGGCACGGGTGGCCGAGATCGTCGCGACGTGAGGAGGTGCGGGTTGGCCGATCTTCCTTCCTGGAGGACAATAGATCACGCGTGCATAGTCTCCCAACCAGGAAACGCATCTGAGTACCTTACCGGTGACTGGCGAAGCAGGCGCCCGGTACTGGACCGGGAAAAATGCGTCCGGTGTGGACGCTGCTGGATGTTTTGCCCGGAACCCGCCATTATCGTTGACGAGGGCGGGGAGTACTCATTCGATTACAGGTACTGCAAGGGTTGCGGTATTTGCGCCAGGGAATGCCCTTACGACGCAATCGATCTGGTGGAGGAGTGCGAGGATGGGCAGGAATAGGGTAAGCCTGGAGATTTGTGAAGCGTGCGCGGAAGCGGTTAAGCTGGCCGACGTGGACGTCATAGCGGCCTATCCCATAACGCCGCAGACCCATATCGTGGAGACTTTGAGCGCCATGGTGGCCGATGGCATCTTGGACGCGGAATACATCAACGTGGAGTCCGAGCACTCGGCCATGTCCTGTTGCATAGGCTCCTCCGCCGCGGGGGCGAGGTCTTTCACCGCCACGGCAGCCCAGGGCCTCGCCCTGATGAGCGAGATGTTGTTCATCGCCTCAGGGCTACGCCTGCCCATCGTGATGGCCCTGGTGACCAGGACCCTTTCAGCTCCCCTCAGCATATGGGGGGATCACAGTGACGTGATGAGCGTGAGGGATTGTGGCTGGATAACCGTCTTTGCCGAGAACGGCCAGGAAGTCTTCGATTTCACCTTGCAGGGTTTTAGGATCGCCGAGGATGAAAGGGTGCTCTTCCCCTTCATGGTCTGCCTGGATGGCTTTCACCTGAGCCATGTGATCGAGCCGGTGGAGTTGATCAGCGAAGAAGAGGCCCGAGATTTCCTGCCAATTTATCGGCCCAGGTACCGGCTTCATCCGAATGAACCCATTTCCATGGGTTGCTTCGCCATGCCGGAATATTTCATGGAGATCAAGAAACGGCAGGACGAGGAACTCAAGGCTTCCTACGACGTGATAATCGAAGTATGGGAAGAGTGGGAGAAGAGGTTCGGGAGGAGCTACGCTCCCCTCGTGACCTACCAGACCGAGGACGCCGAGGCCATCATCCTCATTGCCGGGAGCTATGCCGGCACGGCACGGCTCGCGGTGGATGACATGAGGAAAAAGGGGTTGAAGGTGGGGTTGGCCTCGCTGAAGCTGTGGAGGCCTTTCCCCCTGAGAGATATCAGGGAAATCCTGGGCAGGACCGAGGTAGTGGTGGTGGTGGATAGGGCGCTTTCCGTGGGTGGGGCAGGCGGCCCCATGGCCTGCGAGGTCAGGAGCGCTTTCCACGGGGAGAGCCCGAGTCCAAAGGTGGTGAGCTTCGTGGCGGGGCTTTCGGGAAGGGATATCTTGCGGAGTGACTTCGAGGAGATGGTGCAAAGAGCCTTGTCACACGCGGAAAAAGGCGAACTACCCTATTACGAGATGTTCGGCGTCAGGGAATAAGCGGTTTGGAATGAAGGGTCTGACATCCGACCGGTTGGATCAAAGGAGTTGGGATGGCTGAGGGAAAGGAGAGATTGCTGAAGGGGTTTTCTCCCCGTAAGTTGCCGCGGGAAGAATACTTCGGCCCCGGGCACAGGGCTTGCCAGGGATGTGGGCCCACTATAGCTTTCAGGCATCTGCTCAAGGCCTTGGGTCCGAGGACCGTGATAGCCAACTCCACAGGATGCGCTGAGATAATCTCGAGCCCCTATCCCCAGACTTCGTGGAGGGTGCCGTGGATACATTCAGCCTTTGAGAACGCCGCAGCCACGGCGGCGGGCATCGAGGCCGCGTACAAGGCGCTGATGAGAAAGGGGAGGATCCGGGAAGAGAGAATCCACGTCGTGTCCTTGGCCGGAGACGGAGGAACGGCCGATATCGGCATGCAGGCCTTATCGGGAGCGCTGGAGAGGGGCCACGATTGCATATTCATCTGCTACGACAACGAGGCATACATGAACACGGGCATCCAGCGTTCCGGTCTCACGCCCTTCGGGGCTTCCACCACTACCAGTCCGGCCGGCAAGGTCTTCAAGGGGCAGAGGACCTGGAAAAAGGACATGCCGGCCATCGCTGAAGCCCACCGAATTCCTTACGTGGCTACGGCCTGCATCTCCCACATGAAAGATTTCTACATGAAGGTCCTCAAGGCCGCCGAGATCGAGGGGCCGGCCTATCTCCACATCCTTGCCCCCTGTCCTACCGGGTGGAGGATTCCCCCGGAGATGGCGGTAGAGATCGGCAGGATGGCCGTGGAGTCGGGCGTCTTCCCGCTTTATGAGGTGGAACACGGAAAGAAGAGGCTTACGGTCAAGATATCGGAAAGGAAGCCGGTCAAGGATTATATAAAGATCCAGGGAAGATTCCGCCATCTCACCGACGAAGACATCGAATACATCCAGAGGAGAGTGGACGAGGAATACGAGAGGCTACTCAGGGAATCGGGCGAGGCAAGTCAGGCGACTTGACGAATCCCCAAACCCGTGAACGCCAACGCAGAGTCGGTGAAAAACAGCCCGCTTCCGTTTAAAATTTACCCGGGATATCGCCTTTTTTCATCGCTCGCACTGCTAAATGACGGTTGTCAACGGCGCTTGATAGGGGAGGGATCATGGTTTTCGAAAGGGATTTCGAAAGGCTTTTCAACCCCCGTTCCATAGCGGTGGTGGGCGCCTCGAACCAGCCGGGAAAGTGGGGATTTCTGCTTCCCATGAACATCATCGGGGGTGGATACCGGGGAAAGCTGTACATGGTGAACCCCGGCGAAAAGAGGGTTCTGGGTTTGCCGGCATATCCCTCCCTGGAGGAAGTGCCTGGCCCGCTGGATCTGGTGGTGGTGGCCATCCCGGCGAGGAAGGTCCCCGAGATAGTGGGGCAGGCGGCGGAGAAGGGCGTCAAGAACATGCTGGTGGTGTCCAGCAACTTCAGCGAGGTAGGAGGGGAGGGGGTGGAACTCGAGCGCCGGGTGGCGGAGATGGCGAACGAGGCGGGCATTACCATCGTCGGGCCCAACACCATGGGCCTTTACAGCTCGACATCGAGGCTCCTCTGTATAGGAGCCCCGGTGAGGCCTCTTCCGGGCAAGGTGGGATTCGTCTCCCAAAGTGGTAATCTGGGGGTCCAGATGCTCACCTGGGGGCGCAGGAAAGGCCTGGGGTTCAGCCGTTTCGTGGGATGCGGGAACTCCGCCAACACCGATGTCACCGATTATCTCGAATACCTGGGAAAGGATCCGGAGACGGAAGTCATCCTGCTCTACGTGGAAGGGGTTAAGGACGGGAGGAGGTTCCTGGAGGTCGCAGCCGAGATAACCCCTCGCAAGCCGGTGATAGTCCTCAAGACCGGAAAGGGGGAACAGGGCAAGAGGGCGGTGCTTTCCCATTCTGGCGCCATGGCCGGTCCATACGAACTGTTCCACGGCGCTATGAGGCAGTCGGGCATACTGGAGGTGGAGACCACCGAGGAGATGCTTGACCTGGCCATGGCCTTCTCGTCCATGCCCGTTCCTCCCGGGGCGAGGGTGGCCGTCCTCACCTTGGGGGGAGGTTGGGGAGTGGTGGCCACGGACGCCCTGGAAAAAGAGGGTTTGCAGATGGCAGTGTTGCCCGAGGAGCTGATCGAGGAGCTGGACCCCCACCTCCCGGTGTTCTGGAGCCGTAAAAATCCGGTGGACCTGGTGGGCAATGCCCATCGGTCAAGCCATTTCATCGCCCTTGAGGCACTGGCCAAGTGCGGCGAGGTGGACCTCTTGGTGGCCATGGGCATGATGTTCGGGGCCAATTACTGGCTGGAGGACGTGCTTTCCACTTCCGTGCGCCCCTTCATGAGGATGCTCCGTCGCGGTCCGGGCGCCCTGATCCGTTACCAGCTCTCCATCGGGAGGGGAGCCCGGCGCTCGGTTAAAGGGAAAGGCCAGAGGTCGAGGGAAGGAAGCGGTGGGGTCAATCTCCTGGAGGCGTGGAAGTGGAGTGACCGGGCCATGACCAGGAAGATACTTTCCCTCATGAGGGAAACGGGAAAGCCCATCATCCCGGTGGCGGTAAACGAGAGCGAGCTCAGCACCGCCCTGCGCTTCCGCAGGGCACGGCTGTTCACGGCCATGACGCCGGAGCGGGCAGCCAGGGTTGCCGGCCACATGGTTCGGTATTCCAGTTTCCTCCGGAAAAGGGCCGGCGAAAACCCTGGTGAGTAGGGACGAAGTCCGCGGCTTTGATTAGCATTTGCCCCGGGGAGATAGGGCGTGGCAAGTCTAATTCCCCGCGACCGGTTGCCACTTTTTGGTCTCTCTGGCTCTGCGTAGCGGAGGCCCGCTATCGTAAATGCGGGGCAGAGATGGCGGGGACGGAAGACTCGTTGTTGGCTCGCAGGCGGATGATTTATATTAAAGGTTGTCGGTGTGCGCGTGAGGCGCCGATCAAGGACGGTAAAGTGGGCGTTTAGCTCAGCGGGAGAGCGCCTGCCTTACAAGCAGGAGGTCGGTGGTTCAAATCCGCCAACGCCCACCAAGGAGTTCTCCCCCAGGGGAGTTAGGGATAAAAGGGAAGCAAGCTTCAAAAGGATACCAGGAGGTAGCCTATAGGCTCAGGGACTTCTCCAGGCCATGTAGCTAGACGGCCCGTTTTTCCTTGGTCTTGCCGGACGGATTCATCCCTATCCCGGTTTACGCATTCTTCGAGAGAGCTGCCGTTAAAGAGGTCATCGAGGGGTTAAGGCTCGATTGAAGGCCGCGCGCAGGAGAAACTGAGGCTTGCCCCGGGTACATGACTTAGGTCGTGGGAGGACGAAGATGGAGAAAGGCTCGGAGGAAAAGGCTGAACTATTGATGGAAAAGGCCGAGGCCCCCACCACTCGGCTGGAGGCCGAGTTGGCCTTCCGCTTCTTGAGCAGGCACATCCCCGACATACTGAGGGGGGACGAGGACAGCAAGTTGAACATACTGGACGTGGGAAGCGGCGTGGGAGAGGCATCCCTTCGCTTCGCCGCCCTGGGCCACAGGGTCACCCTTCTCGAGCCCCAGGCCTGCCTGTTGGAGACGGCCATGGAGAGGGCGAGGGAACAGGCCCTGGACAAAGCGGCAGACCTGCGCTTCATAAACGAGAGGATCGAGAACCTGGAGGCCTGCCTGGAAGAGGATTTCGACCTCATCCTGTGCCACGAGACCATCGAGTACGTGGACGACCCCCTGAAGGCATTGAACATCATCACCCGGGTGTTGAGGCCCAGGGGCCTGCTCTCCCTGGTCTTCCTCAACCGGTACGGGCTCATCATGGACAAGGTGTTGAGGGAGGGAAACGTCAAGGAGGCCCTGGACGCCTTCGACATGGAGGAGTTCGCCACCCCACTGCACAAGGGCAAGGGTCACCTGTACTCGGATATCGAGCTTAGGGCTCTCCTTGAACCCCTTGGGTATAACATCGAGGGCGAATATGGCCTGCTGGTCTTCTCCGAATACATTGACTGTTCCCTCTTCGAGCCCGGACAGTGCTTCAAGGGCATGTTGGAGCTGGAGGAACGGGCGGGGAGCGAGCCCCATCTCAAGTACGTGGGCAAGTACACCCAGTTGATCTGCTCCAAGAGCTGATCCGCTTCGAGTATTTGCCTTTATTCCAAGGCTTTCCCCAGCGGAGGACATAAGCCTGCTTTCCTATCGATATTCGTTTTCCTCAAAGGTTTTTCGCTGTCCAAGCTTCCCCTTCATCTCCCATACCCGCGATATGAGGCGCCAGGTGACGGGATGGAATTCCGCGTTTATCCCGGGAGACGGTTTGTTCCCGGCAGGCTGCGTGGTGCGATTTGGTCCTGGGTTGAAGGCCGGAGCGCAACGGAAAAACCCTCAGGCGGGGTCCTCAGCCGGTCTCTGACTCGAGCCTTTTGAGGGAGGCGGTGAGCCCCCTCACCCCTCTCCTCACCACCGCATAGGTGAGGTAGCGCCTGTAAAGTCTCGGGTTGTGGAGGTCCTTCCAGCCCAGTTTCCTGTGGTTTTGGGTGAGGAAGAGCATGGGTATCCAGGTGCCCGTGTTGATGTAGTACTTGCCTCTTTCCCTTCCCACGATGGGGCTGAGCTCGTTGGTGAAGTAACGATGGTCGTGGCCGAAGACCACCACCTTTACCTCGTGGTTTTCCGCCAGTATCCTGCGTGCCTCAGCCGATAGGGTGTCGGTCCGGGTGGCCAGGAAGTCGATGCAGAAGTCTCCTGACGATATATCCTCGCTTTCTTCCTCCCTTTCCTCCCCCACCGGTTCGCCGGCGGGAGAGACCCCCGGTCCCTCTTTGCTCCAGGGGCGCAGGAGCCGGGTGAGGCGGATGCGGTGGTACTCGCCCACGTCAACCCTGCCCTCCCGGATCCGCTCCAGCAGGGTCTTACTCTCCTTGAAGGGGGGAAGCCCAACCCGGAAGAGAAAGCGGGCAAGACGCGTGAAGCACCTGACCTTGAACCACCATCCCTCCTCTTGGAGTCCCAGCAGGACCATGTTGGGGATGGGCCTGACGTTGTTCACGAAGGAATGCCTTTCCCCGAAGAGGTGGTTGACGAAATACTCCACGAAGCAGTTGCCCCAGCATCTCTCGAGGTGGAGGAGCCCCGTTTTCCTATCCCGGATAAAGGGGTGGCGGAAGTCCTCGAAGGCGTTGTCCGCGAAGTACTGGTGACCGTGCTCCACGTATACCCCCTGGGAGGTGTATACACCGGAGGATTCGAAGTGAAAGCCCTCGGGGCCCGGGAACCCCAGCAGCTCGAGGAGCCTCTCCCGGACGGTCGGCCAGAAGAGGTCCACGTCGTGGTTGCCGGGGACCAGGACCACCCGGTTCCCGCGCTCGATGAACTCCCGCAGGGAACGAAAAAATTGCGGGTGGGCCTCAACGATCTTGTCCATCTTGGCCAGCGATTCCTCCTCGGTGCAACCCATGCGGGAAAAGGGCCTGTAGGAAGTGTTTTC
>JBBFMI010000009.1:0-20367 GCA_037478635.1 Candidatus Geothermincolales bacterium
GGGGCGATTCCTGGCTCAACTTGGGATGGGCCAAGAAACCGAAGGGCCCGAGCCGGTAATTCATGGTTACCACCACCACTCCCTTCTTGGCCAGGTATTTGCCCTCGTAGAGTACCTGGGATCCCGATCCCACGGTGAACCCGCCACCGTGGATCCAGACCATCACAGGGAGTCTCTCCCCTGGGTCCTTCGCCGGGGACCAGACGTTCAGGTAAAGGCAATCCTCGCTCTGGTCGGTGATGGCGAAGATCTCCCGGCTGACCGGGTACGGCCATTCCGACTGCACGCAGGCTGGACCGTATCGGTTACAGGCCCTGACTTCCTTCCAAGGCCTCACCGGCTGCGGCTCCTTCCAGCGTAGATCGCCCACCGGGGGCTCGGCGTAGGGGATACCCTTGTATACCCAGACCCCTTCTTCCTGCGAACCGCTTATCGGGCCGCTGTCCAGCTGGGGGACCTCCATGGTGCTCGGAGGCCTCGACTCCTCCTTCCCGCACCCCGATGGGAATAAGAGCAACGCAACCAGCAAAAGGATGGCCGTTATCAGGGCGGTCCTTTTCGCCACCATGTCCATTCCCCCTTCTTATGCTCGAGGCACAACCCAGCTATTTCCCTCACGTTGCAGGTCCGCAGGGAAATCGATGAACCGAACACTACAATCATACATCGACTACAGATATATTCGCTAACATCACCGCTATCCCCTTTTGTTCGAAAAGGCCACCGACCATAAGAGGCTTTACCGTATCCCCAAACGGATATCAGAATGCCATATATTGGCACAAGCCAAGTTCCCGAAACCATGTCCACCCCCTCCTATCACTGTTGAGCGGGTTAAGCGGGTCACTTCCCGCTCACGCTATCCTATTCCCCAATAAGGGTTTTCGATACGCTTTGGCGTTACTGGGTGACCCGCTCGGTCACGGCAAGATGAAAAGCCTAAGAAATCCTCATATCGCCTCGTATCTCGCCACATTCGAGTTCTAAGTTCGCCGTCTCCCTCGATTTGAAACCGATCACCGTTTCAGATCACCCCCTGTGGTATACCGACTTCAGGCCGAAAAGGGTAGCGTTCAAGGCCATTACGAAGGTCGCGCTTGCTTGAAAGGCGTAACGCTTACCGCTGGGTCAATCTCTTCGATGGTAGATCATGGAAACGAAGGGTCGCGCCCCGTGCATGCCACTTTCGGCCATGGCATGCCAAACCTGGCTTCAACTTTGATGGATCGGGCGGGTTTTCTTTGATTCAATCGATCATGATGCCCCCGTCGATCACCAGGGTCTGCCCCGTCATGTAAGTGGCGTCCTCCACCAGGAAGGAGACCGCCCTGGCCACTTCCTCTCCGGTGCCGAAACGGCGCATGGGAATGCGGGAGATCACCTTTTGCCGGTACTCATCCGGCATCCATCCGATCATCTCCGTCTCGATATATCCGGGGGCTATGGCGTTAACCCTGATCCCGTGACGGGCGACCTCCCGGGCCAAGCAAACCGTGAACCCGGAAACCCCACCCTTGGCGGCGGCATAAGCGGTACCACCGGAAAGCCCGATCATGGAGACTATGGAAGAGATGTTCACGATGCAACCCCCTTTTCCCCTCCTGATCATATCGGCGACCGCCCTTCGAGAGGTGTAAAAATAGCCCAGGAGGTTGACCTTGACGATCCGTTCCAGTTCTTCAGCCGATAATTCATGGATAGGAGTGAGCTGAAACATGCCCGCGTTGTTCACCAGGATATCCACGCCGCCGAAAGCCTCGATGCAACGATTCACCACCAAATCGGCCCCTTCCTCGGTGCCCAGGTCCGCCTGGACCACCAAGGCTTTCACGCCCATTTCCTCCGCCAGCCCTCTCACCTCTTCTGCTTCTTCCAGCCTACTGCGACAGCATATGACCACGTTAGCCCCTCTTTCCGCCAGGTGGAGGGCCACCGCCCTGCCGATGCCCCGGGAAGAACCCGTTACCAGCGCGTTGCTTCCCTTTATCCTCACCCGAAACCACCCCCGCAAAGATTTTCACCGTATCGACTTTTGCCTCTATCGTTGAACATTCGCGGCGCATCCAGTTTGACGGCTTTTTTACACCATCGCCTCCGCGCGCCTTTTGTGCGCCTCGTTCATCTCCTCGAAAGGCCCCTCCGCCCTCTTCAGCCACCACCACACGAGCGGCGTGAGGAGGCCCGATAGCCTGACGCCGTGCCGGAGAAGGGTGAACCCGTTCTCCCGTGGTTGCAACGACCAGTAGTGCTCGAAATCATAGAGGCCCGGGACCTTGAACGGCATTGTCCATCGGAGCTCCCTTCCTGGGATCACGGAGATGAGCTTCGGAAAGAATCGATGGGCCCTCCACCCGGGTGGTTGAAAGAGCACCCTCAGCCTCTTTCCCTCGGACAGCCTACCCCTGACCTTTCTCAACATGGGATTCCAGAGCTCATAAGAGTCCAAGTCCTCCAGAACGCGCCATACTATATCCGGAGGTGCTGCGATCTCTACCTCGGTGACGAAACCCCTTCTCAACAAGGCCAACACCTCCTGCCGTCATCGTTCAAGGAACCACCGCGAGTGTAAAAGACCCCGCATTACCGCCGGCACGGCCGCATGAGGGTTCCGAGGCCTCGGTATCGGGACTACGGGCCTCATCCTTTGCGAGAGTGTTCGTCTGGCATCCTCAACCCATGTCTCATCGATGCTCTTTCAAAAAACCGGATCCAGGTAGGCCTCCGATCAACCGGCTATCACCTTCTTGAGCCAACTCGCCACCTCCGGAGCGAGGACCTCCGGGTAATCGGTCACCAGCAAGTGAGGGTAATCGGGCAGGTAGAGAAATTCCTTCTCGCAACGGAGCCTGTTGAAGACGCGACGCACATAATCCTCGGGGAAGATGTTGTCTTTCCCCGCGTGAATGACCATGATGGGCACCTCTATCTCCTCCACGGGCCTTGCCAGGGGCGTTGAGGCAAGGGAATGGAGGGCCGACAGGCTGACCCAGTTCACCGCCAGGGGATCGTTCCTGAGGAAATGGACCACGTCGGGTATGAGCCGGCTCGTCTCCTTTTCAAGGTCGAGGTAAAGGGAGACCGGGATCATGAGTTCCCCCACGATGGTCTTCATGAGGGGCTCGAAAACCCCGAGAAACGGCATGAAGGGGCGGAAGAGCCTTGGGTTTCTGGTCATCCTCTCGTTATCCGGCTCATCGGGAGCCAAGATGTTGTGGCAAACCGCAGCGGCCAGGGCGGGCTCTGCCGCTGCGCAGTAGAAAGCCACCATCCCCCCTTGGCTTGAGCCGCTTATGGCTACCGGGCTTCCATAGGTATCCATGCAATGGTAGACCACGGCCAGGGCGTCATCCACCAGTTGCCCCAAGGTGTACACGCCCCTCTTTCCCTCGCTCATCCCGTGGCCCCTGGGATCGAAGCCCACCACGTTGAACCCTTCTTGCGACAGGCGGTACATGAACTCCACGTAAAGCAGGGCATATACCGAGGTCCCCGGGACGAAGACCACCACGGGCCGATCGGGACCGCTCCTGAAATGATAAAGCTGGAGCTTTCCCGCCGGACCCTGTATCTCCTCCTCCTCCCAACTCTCAAAGATGTCTACCAGTCCGAGCTCTTCCATCAGCTCCCGGGCGTATTTCCTCGCCTCCTCCTCGGGCGGCACAGGCCGGTTCCACAATCTCCGGCTCCATGCCAACCACCCGGCCGCCCCGGCCGCGAGTAAGCCAAAAGCCTGCCCGAGATCCGCCTTTTTCCTTTTCCTGGCCATTGCTCTCTCCTTTCGGGAATGACGCTCGCTCCTGGGGCCGCCATGAAGAGCACGGGATAACACGCCTATGTTTGCAAACTCCTACTTTCTAAATCGCCTCTCGCCACGTACTCCATTTGGCTAATATATTTTCGCCAGTACTTAAGTGTCAACAATTCAGGTTGCCCTTCGCCTTTTGCTTTCTCGACCAGGGAGCAACCTGGCCATGAGACTACAAGCACAAACGGAACGTGAAACGCGGCCTTCATCCAGCTTGCTTTCAACGAGATATGGTCCCCGCTCAAACATGTCGCTCGATCTTTGTCATTCCCCAACCTTATATTTCAATAAAGTGTTTCTCAGCTCCAGGTTCAATGGAGGTTGAAAGATGGGCTCTGAAGTCGCTGCGATCATCATCGGCCTGATAGTAGGTGTCGCGTTGGGCATAACCTTCGGATGGCTGGCCTCAAGAAGAGGGGAACGGGACAAGCTCGTGGAGAAGGAAAGGGAACTGTCAGAACATCGCATGGAGATTGCCAGGTTATCCCAGGCCCTCGCCTTAAAGGAGGCGGAGGTCTCCAAGCTTTCCGAAGAAGCGGAGGAGTACCGCGAACTTTCCCGCAAGCTCGAGATAGAGCTCGCTTCCCTCAGGTCACGAATCGACTCGGAGAAAAAGGCGCTCGAAGAAAAGCTGGAACTCCTCGAGAACGCAAAGGCCCGCCTTGCCGAAACGTTTTCCGCCCTATCCAGGGATGCCCTCCAGCAGAACAGCAAGATCTTCTTCGACACGGCCAGGGAGGCCCTGGAGAAATACATGGAAGGCGCGAGGAGGGTGGTGGAGGACCGTTCCAAGGAGATAGACGGCGTGGTCTCACCACTGAGGGAATCCCTGGAAAGAGTACAAAAGCTGATGAGGGAGATGGAGACCGAGAGGAAACACGAGATGGGCAGGTTGTCAGAACAGTTGAGAAGCTTGGCGTCAGCCCAACAAGAGCTACAACAGGAAGCGGGCAAACTGGTCACGGCCCTAAAAACATTGCCCTCAGCAAGAGGACGATGGGGGGAGATCCAGCTTCGGAGGGTGGCCGAACTGGCCGGAATGGTGGAACACTGCGATTTCCAGGAACAGGTGAGCACCAGCTCCGAGGAGGGCAGGATGCGTCCCGACATGATCGTCCACCTTCCCGGCGGGAAACACATCGTGGTGGACGCGAAGGCCCCCGTCAACGCCTACCTCGAGTCGCTGGAAACGACCGACGAAACCGAAAGGGAACGCAAACTCGGAGAGCATGCCAAGAACATCAGGACCCGGGTGACCGAGCTCGGCTCCAGGAAATACTGGGAACACTGGTCATCCCCTGATTTCGCCGTCTTGTTTCTCCCGGGAGAGAACTTCTTCAGCGCCGCTCTCGAGAAGGATCCAGGCCTCATAGAGTACGCAGCGGAACATCGCGTGATCCTAGCCACTCCCACCACCATGATAGCCCTGTTGAGGGCAGTGGCGTACGGCTGGCGCCAGGAGGCGATCGCTAAAAACGCCGAAAGTATCAGGGAAATCGGGCTGGAACTACACAAGAGGCTCCAGAAACTGGTAGACCATTTCCTCAGGATGCGAGAGGGCCTCAAGCAGGCGGTGGAGGCCTTCAATGACGCCATGGGTTCCTTCGAATCCCGCGTCCTGGTCCAGGCGAGGAGATTCGAGGAGATGGGGCTGAGGACGGACAAAGAGATAAAGAGTGTAGAGGCTATCGACAGATCCATACGCACTTTGAGGTCGACAGAATGAACGATTCATTATTTTACAAAACTAGCACTTAATCTATAATTTATGTGGGGACTAAACCAGTCTACAAACGGGCTTCTTACCACTTACGCTGGGCTTTTCGGGGAAAGGGGGTCGCCATGGAAGAAAACGTCGGCATAATCGTACTTGTCATAGCCATCTTTGTGACGCTGGCTCTTAACATCCTGATCTGGTGTCTGATCTTCAAGAAAGCGGGCTATGGCGCCGCCTTCGGATTGCTCATGCTCATACCCTTGGTAAACCTGGTGATGCTCCTCATACTGGCCTTTGGGAAGTGGCCGGTGTTGAGGGAGTTGGAACAGCTCAGACAACAGATCTCCTACAGTACGGTCCCGGGCGGCCATGCGATATATCCGGGCGTCACTCAACATGTCACCACGACGCAGCCCAGCCAGACCCATCGTTCGACTGCGTTCGAGCCCCAGCAATCGGCGTCATCCTTGCAGGCCTCCATGGGAACGGTAGCCCAAACCCAGGCACAGATTTCTTCCCCGACATGCCCGTCCTGTGGCACGAAAGCAAGGGCCGACGCCAGGTTCTGTCCCAATTGCGGGTCCAGGCTGGACCAGGCCAGTAGATGAACGGGATCGATTGGGCCTCATGTTCTGAATATCTATGCTGGGTATTGTCGAAAGGAAAATGTTTCATCTCGCTGAAAAAACAACCGGCTAAACGGTAATGGTCGTGCACCGTTGATCCAAGCATGAAATGAAAGTGGAATAGATTCCCTTGGCCCACTATAAGCGTTCGAACTTGTGGCATCCGAAAAGGTCCGCGCAAGAAAATGAAGTCGATAAACCTCCCTTTCCCGAATTTTAAAGATACGTGAAAGGGGGTAGTAGCTGGTAAATACTCTTTGGCTACAAGGACGGAGGTGGCCATCATGACATAGCGAAAAAAGCCCAGGCCGACCAGTCCGCCTGGTAAAAAAGCTCAAGGCCATTGCATATTTCTTTCAATAATCTTCATAGTGTCGAGAACAGGATCTCTTCCAGCTTATCGAGTTTCGGGGCTATCACCGCTCGACAGTATGGGTTGTCAGGGTTCCTCTCGAAGTAATCCCTGTGGTGATCTTCCGCGGGGTAGAACGCATCAAGTTTCCTGACCTCCGTTACCACGGGGTCAGTGAACTTGATTGACAATTCCCGGATGAGATCTTTCACCAGGCGCTCCTGCCCGGTCGAGGTGCAAAGAATCATGGAACGGTACTGGCTGCCCACGTCCATCCCCTGGCGATCCGGGGTCGTGGGATCGTGGACGGCGAAGAAAATGGCCAACAGGGCGCGGAGTGATACTATGGAAGGGTCGAACTCCACCAGCACCACTTCTGCATGCCCGGTATCTCCACGGCAGACGTCCCGGTAGGTGGGGTCGGCCGTTACTCCTCCGGCATATCCGGGCGTCACCGACTTCACCCCTGGCACCCTCCGAAAGACCGCCTCCGTGCACCAAAAGCATCCCCCTCCCAGGACTATCCTTTCCTCGTGTACCACCTCCCCGGCGGGCACGAACCTCAAGGAAAGGGAGTTCACGCAGTGGCGCACGTTCTTGAGGGTGAAACCCTCCCCCTCGAACAGGTGGCCCAGGTGCGCGCCGCAGGCGCCGCAGAGGATCTCGGTCCTCCTTCCATCGGGATCCGGCCGCCGCTTCACGGCGCCCGGGATCTCGTCGTCGAAGGCCGGCCAACCGCAGCCGGAGTGGAACTTGTGCTCCGAGCGATAAAGATATGTGCCGCACCTCCGGCAAGCGTATAATCCTGGGTCGAACTTATCGGTATATTCACCTGAGAACGGGGGCTCGGTGCCGCCCTTGACCATGACCCACTCCTCTTCGGGTGTCAGATCTTTCCAAGACATGACAACCTATGCCCTTTCCTTCGCGATCAAAACTCCGTACCCGGTTACGATTTCAAAAAGATAAAAGTGCATAGAATACAGGTGGATCTAAAGATTCCGTTCCTCGTGGACAATTTTCATCGCAACCCTTTCTTAGGCCATAATCTCCAAGTTTAAATCTATGGAAATGGGGAAAGCGGGGGTTGTCGTAGATCAAGCCATAACGGGAGACCCGTCGAACCAAGAATGATATCGGTGTCTGGTCAACCGAAAGCCCTTTCGGTCGATTCGTAACGACGGGTTTTCTCGGGCTCAAAAGCCCCTTCCTCTATCCGCTTTCGCGGTTACTGTCTGACCTGAAGTGTTTTCGGCATCGTCCCGTGCAGCGCTGTCGTGTTCCACGCCTCGTACCGTAGAACCTGCATCATATCCAGGAACCGATTAAGTTCGCCTTTCTCCCTCCAGTTCCACCACCAGCCTTTCCACCCTGCTTTTGATCTCATCCCTGACCTTTCTCATCATCTCCAGGTCCCCTTTGCCAGGATCTGGCAAGGGCCACTCCTCCAAGCGCTCCCTTGCGGGAAAGGCGGCCTTGGCAATGCAACCGAAAGAGATTATGCGGTCGAACTCCTCCAGGCGGCCGAGATCCAGGACCTTGGGGCTAGCGGAGGAGATGTCCAAGCCCACTTCCTCCATGGCCCGCACGGCCAGGGGGTTCACCCTTTCCGCCGGGAAAGTGCCTGCGCTCTCCGCCCGCCATTCCCGGGCCAGGTGGTTGAAGAAGGCCTCGGCCATCTGGCTGCGGGCGGCGTTCTCCCCGCAGACGAAAAGCACTTTCTTCATTGACTGTTACACCTCCCGAGAAACAGAGACCGTTTCCCAAAGGTTCTTCTCCGCGGAAAGCCATATTATCATCCTTGACCAAACGCCTGAAAAACTATGACCCAGCAAAAGGACACCAAAAACCCGTCAATTCCATCGATCGATCTGTCCTGCTGCTCACCACTGCAAAACCCTATTAACCTACCGTAGTCCTGCCGATCATGGCATAGGAAGCTAAACCCTGCTGATAAAGTCCTCTATTTATCCCGATAATCCAGTCTCGGAATTCTCCGCCTCCATCCGGCGGTCACAACCGCCTTGCTTCTCGGGGAGTCCATCATCTGGTGCAGGCCGGGCTCGGTGAACCTGTTTTTCACCTGGCAAACATTCCAAAGACGAAGCCGGTACACATGGCGAAGAGGCAGACCAGGGCGATGTAGGTGAGGGCCTTCCTCGGCCCCATGACCCTGATGAGCACGATCATGCTGGGAAGGGAGAGCGCGGGCCCCGCCAGCATCAGGGCCAGGGCCGGCCCCTTCCCCATGCCCAGGTCCAGGAGACCACGGACGATGGGCACCTCGGTGAGGGTGGCGAAGTACATCAGGGCGCCCGATACCGAGGCGATGGCGTTGCCCCCGATGGTGTTCCCACCCACGTAGCGCGAGATCACCTCGGGCGGGATGAGTTCCTTGACCACGCCCACCAGGAAGACCCCCAGGAGAAGGACGGGGAGGATCATCTTCACCATGCGCCAGGTCTCGGAAAACCAGGTCTTTATTTCCTCGCGCGTGAACCAGCGCTTCACCAGGTAGATGAGCAGGGCTACCAGGAGAGTCTCCCCGGCGTACTTGTAGATATTAGGCATCTTCGCAGTTCCGTAGACCAGGATCGCGATGAGCACCCCGAAGTAGGCCAGGTTCTGGTATCCGGGACGCACCCTACTCCCGTCGTCGTAGGCGAAGACGCCGGCGGCCTCGGCCTCTATCACGCGTCGGTGTTCCTCCCTGTGGAATATAGCCGCCATGATCAGGCCGATGATAAAGGCGAACCCCACCGCACCGATAATACGCGCCACCCCCAGATCGTAGCCCAAGAGGTGGATCGAATAGGTCATGGCCAGGATATTGATGGCCGGAGACGAGTAGAGGAAGGCTATGGCCGGGCCCAGGCCTGCACCTTTCTCGCGTATGCCCGTGAACAGGGGCAACACGGTGCAGGAACAAACGGCCAGGACGGCCCCGGAGACCGAGGCCACCGAGTAAGCGAGGACCTTGTTAGTGCGAGGGCCAAAGTACTTCATCACCGCCGCCGTGTTCAAGAAAGCGGTGATGGCACCGGCGATGAAGAAGGCGGGCACCAGGCAGAAGAGGGTGTGCTGGGCAACATATTCGTAGAGGGTTTTCAAACCCTCCATCATCAGCCCGCCGAAGGTCAACTCCATCACTTCCTTTTTCGTTTTCTCGTCTCTTCTTTGCGGGGAAAATCGTGATCTTCAAACACGCTTCCCCCGAGGCGCGATTCGGTCGCCTCCTCGTCACCCCAATGATCCCAGGGAGGTTCGGCTACCACCTCACATCCAGCGATCCAGGCCCAGGAGCTCAAGATCGGGTGGACAACGCTGACAGCATTAACCCTTGAGCCAGCTCTCTATCTCCTTTTTCGAGGGCACCTTACCCTTGGAGACCACCTTGCCGTCAATCACGACACCGGGGGTGGTGAGGACGTTGCACTTCATGATCTCCGTCATGTCGGTCACTTCCTCCACCGTGGCCTCCAGGCCGAGTTCGGAGATCACCTCTTTGATCGCTTCCTTGGTGGCGATACACTTCTTGCAACCGGGTCCCAGTACCTTGATCTCCACGCTCTCTCACCTCCCGTCGATCCGTCTCTCCGCTTCAACCGATGCCTCATTGCCTTCTCCGTCGGCGATCATGTGGCTCCTCGCATCACCTGCCTCGTCCCTCGACTACTTGCGTATTTTCGCCATTCAGAGGCCGAGTTCCCGGAGCCTCTCCAGGTTCCCCTCCATGTGCTCTTCCAGCAGCAAAGGGCAATCTTCGACACATCTCTCTCCCTCCACCAGCTGGGCAGCGAAGGCCATGCAAGTGGGCACTCCGCACTTACCGCAGTTGGTGCGGGGAAGGTAGCGCAGTACGTCCAGCAACTTGGGCGGCACACGCGTGGTGTGGTCGGGGGTTATCTCCTCCCTCCGCTCCCAGATCTCGTTTATGCGTTCCACGGCCTTTTTCGCCATCCCCTCCGCGTGGTCGCGGTCCCTGAGGTTGTTGATGCTGATGACGTTCTCCCGCAGGGCGTACTTGTGGGCACCCTCCCTCCACACCACGGTGGGCACCTTGGGGTCGTAGAAGGCATTCCTTGCCACCGCGTTGACGTAGGGCATCACCGGCCCCAGGTCGGCGTCAGTCTTCACCCTTGCCACCCAGATGGGCGAACCCGGGTCGCAGGGAGGAGAGTACATCTCGATCTCCCAGTTTCTTATGAGCATCGCTAATCCTTTCTCGCTCTCAGCGTTTTCCTCGCGTCAAACCTCTCGCCTTATTCTCGTTTGGCCCCTATTCTCTTGTTGTCCCACGATAAGTCCTTGCCGACTATCCAGGCAGATCTTTCTTGGAAGGCGTTCCCGTCACGATTTCCGCCTGGTTAGGCTTGTAGGAAGCCTCAAAGACCGGAACGCAATGGGGCAATTCCGCTTCCTTGACCTTCTTCTCCAGGACCTCCCGGATGAACCTCAAGGCCTCATCCCGGTCGTCGTCGGCCAGGATACGCCTCAGCCATATCAGCTCTTCCTCGCCGATCGACACTGCTATTTTTCTCATCGCTTCGTCCCTCCCTTTCCCGGGACAACCTTCGCATCCGAGGCAGTGGTGCTCGGGGCGGGAGCGCAGCAGGTGACTCCACCGTCCAGCGCGCGATCATCCCGGCGACCGATATACCTGTGTAACAAGGCCAGGAATCGGTCCAGCTTATCCTCCACCACCGCGTAATAAGAGGCAGTCCCTTCTTTCCTGGCCTTGAGAAAACCGGCCTCCCTGAGCACATTCAGATGATGGGAGGTCAGCTGCTGGGAAATGCCCAGCTCTCTTTCCACCTCGCACACGCACCTCTCGCCGCGCAGGAGCAAGCAGACGATGCGTAACCTGTTCGGATCGGAGAGCAGCTTCAGGTTTTCCACCAGTTCCAATACTTCCGGATCGGTGATGCACTTGTGGTATCTCTTTCTGCTCATGGCATCTTTCTACCAATATATATTTGTACTTATCCCGATTTGTATTATAGCCCTTCGTTCCAGCCTGTCAATGATCGTGCCCCGTTACCTTACTTTAACTGCAATTTCCCCATTTAGCCTCCAAGAGCAGTTTTTGATTCTCAGAGATCCCGTGGGTGCTGGCACCTTGGCATGAGATCGACCCAGATGACGGTTAGGCCGAATAACAGTGATGCCCTCATGGAAATACCATGGTCCCTCGGCAAGATAAGCGGCGGGCTCGGGCGCTTGGTTTAAGCGCACGGAAAAGTACCTCAACCTTTCACCAGAAATCATCCGGACCTGCGACGATGATGATGTCTAAGGCGCTTCTTATTAGCGGATCAATATGATATAAACAGATGTTATTCCAAATGAATATTTGTGAAAGAGTTTGTCCGTGAAAGGACCTGCGACAAACAAGTTTAAATATGGGTTTTCAAAGCCGCATCGAAGATCATGGCGAAATCGAACTGCTCTGAACAGAAGAAGCTCTTGCGCCTTAAAGGGCTTCTGGAAGCCGTTGGCGAGTTTAATGGTCTCCGCTTCACGTGCTCGCTTCTTGTAGGGGGAAAGCGCGCGTGCGACGTCGATGAAGAAATAGGTACATCCCAACCTCTTGCCTCCCACCACCTGGGCATACTCCACGAGGCAGGCCTGGTTAGCGTACAGCGGGAGGGAAACTGGTCTCATCGTTCTCTGAGGCGCGAGGGCGTCGAAAAGCTCAACGAGATGTTCTGCCAGGTATTGTACTTGCATGGATTTCCGGACCCCTATCCAAGGCGGGAAGAATGCGAGGATGGCTAAAAGGCAGTGACTCTTTATTAAACGAGGGACGGTGATGGAGATGACGCAGGCGGAACAGCCCAAGGTGGCGCGCGGGCTCGGCTTCTTCGAGAAATACCTGACTATCTGGGTGTTGTTGTGCATCGGGATAGGTATCCTGCTAGGCAAGGTCTTCCCCGGGATGGGACCTGCCCTGGACAGGATCTCGGTGGCCAACGTGTCCATCCCCATCGCCATCTGCCTCTTCTTCATGATGTACCCCATCATGGTGAAGATCGATTTCGGCGAGGTGGTGCGCGCCGGCAGGAGCATCAAGCCCGTAGGGCTCACCCTGTTCGTGAACTGGGCCGTCAAGCCCTTCACCATGGTGGCCATCGCCACCTTCTTCCTGGGCTTCGTCTTCAAGCGGTGGATTCCCGGCGCCGACCTCGGCACTCACTACGTCCCCACCACCGGGGGGATAATGGTGGACGGGGTGCTGCGGCCGGAGCTCTTCCGTTCCTACATCTCAGGATGCATCCTTCTGGGCATCGCCCCTTGCACGGCCATGGTCCTGGTCTGGGGATACCTGGCCAAGGGAAACGATGGGCACACCCTGGTCATGGTGGCTATCAACTCCCTCACCATGCTGGTGCTCTACGCCCCCCTGGGAAGGTGGTTGCTGGGCGTTAACAGCATGCCCGTGCCCTGGCTGACCATAGTCCTTTCGGTGGCCATCTACGTGGCTTTACCGCTGGTGGCGGGGTATTATTCCAGGAAGTGGATCCTTAAGCGCAAGGGCATGGAATGGTTCCAGGAGAAGTTCATCCACTTCCTCACCCCCATAACCATCATCGCCCTCCTGGTGACCCTGATCATCCTCTTCAGCCTCAAGGGACAGCTGATCATCGACCAGCCCATGTCAATCCTATACATCGCCATACCCTTGTTCATCCAGACCAACCTAATATTCTGGATAGGGTATGGCCTGGCCAAACTTCTCAAGTTGAGTTACCGGGATGCCGCTCCCTCGGCCATGATCGGGGCCTCCAACCACTTCGAGGTGGCCATAGCAACTGCCACCGTGCTTTATGGCCTCGGCTCCGGCGCCGCCCTGGCCACCGTGGTGGGGGTGCTCATCGAGGTGCCGGTGATGCTCTTGCTGGTCAAGATATGCCTCCGAACCCAGCACTGGTTCCGGGCGGAGGAAGCGCCGGCCGTAGTGGTCACCGATGGAGGTTTTCCCGAGAAAAGCGGGCAATAGAACAGCCTCTACGCGGTCTCAGGTTACGAAAGAAAGGGAATGATTGAGGTAAAGGAAGCTCTCTAAAGAGAGAGGTGCGGAATAAGAGCCTACCGTCAAGATGAAAAGGGACAAGCAGTGAGGGGGGTGAACGAGCGGCGTCAGAACCTCCTGGAGGGAATCAAGGCTCGATTCAGGACGTGATCGACATGAACGACAGAAGACATCACGTCGAGTTTTTCGTGCCGGCTCCGGCGTGCTCCTGCTCGGGCCAAGCCTCCCTTCGGCACTCGGAAAAGCTCAGCCGCCTGGAATCCCTCATGTCCGCGATGGAAAATGCGTTCCCGTCAGTGGAGATAACCCGCTATGCCATGACGGACGACGAGGGTTACGCCGAGGGACTTCGCAGGTTGGCCGCATACCTGGTGGATGCCGGGGAAGAGGATTTCGCGTCACGGGTGGCTTTCTCGTTGCGCTACGTGCTCCCCGCCGTTGCCGTGGACGGCAAGCTGGTGGCTTATGGAAGGGTGCCCGACCTGGAAGAGGTGCTCCAGGCCTTTGACTAAGGGGGAACTGGACGGGAAGGATATAGGTCGTGGCATTTAGAGAAGAGGCTGTACTGGCCTTTCCCTCCACCCATCACATGTTGCGCGCCGAGGCCCTGCTCAGGCGCGCAGGGTTCTCCGTACGTTTAGTCCCCGCGCCACCGCAGGCGGGTGAGCTGTGCCCCATCGCCATAGCCTTGCCGGCCTTCAGGGGAAAGAGGCGGCCGATCTACTGGGCAAGCAGGGCATGATGGTGAAGACAGTTCTGTTCGCCGGGCACGAGGTTGGCGAGGCGCTTGCTTCCTTGACCTGTACCCTAGGCCTCGAGTGAACGGGCCTGTAACGGGCAAGGGCGTCTCGAGCAAGGGGGCTTTCTGGTCGATGAGCCGGTATCAGCTCGCCTCGGTCTGATCTCCCGCGGCGCCGAAAAGACTCAGCCTTTCTTCTCCTTCCTCTTCAATATGGCGATCCCCAGGTCAACCACGTGATCGAAGGGTTCCAGGCGCTCCTCTCTGAGGGAAACCTTTACCGCCTCGGCCGGGCAGGTGGTGGCGCAGAGACCGCAGCCCAGGCACCTTTCGTCGTCCACCTCCGCTACCCGTTCCACGCTCATCGCCCCCACCGGGCAGCGATCCAGGCAGATCCCGCAGGCGGTGCATAACCCCTCGTCGACTCGGGCTACGAACATGGAATTCATGAAACCTCGCTTGTCAAAGCCTTTCTTGGTGATGCCCTTCAGGGAGGCACAGCAGCAGGGGCAGCAATTGCATATATTGGAGAGGTGCTTGGCGTTCACCCCGGCGTGCACGAGGCCGGCCTTATCGGCTTCCTCCAGGATCCCGAGGGCCTCATCGGGTCCGATCCTCCTGCCAAAGCCGTTTTCCACGTAATACTCCGCTGCCGCTCCGAACATGAGGCAGCTCTCCAGGGGTCCACCACACCCCTCTCCCAGCAGCATGGCCTCCTTGCGGCATATGCATTCCGCCACAGCGATGACCCTTGCCTTCCGCACCTGGTCGCGAAGGAAGAGGTAGGGAAAGAGCACGCGGTCCGCCCCGGTGATCGCCTCGTCAAGGGGCAGCACCTTGAAGCCGGGAACGCCGCTTGCCGCCATCTCGCCGGCATAGACGAGGTCATAGTAGCGGCGATAAAGTTCCGCCAGCCTCCTGTCCACCCTCTTCACCGAGTACTCGTAGAGGCCGATCATGAAGGAGGCCGCGTTGTAATAGGTCGAACCATCCCTCCTCACCCTGTAAAGAAGCCCCTTCTTGGACATGGAGTAAAGCGCCTCTTCCGCTTCCCCTGGATCCATGCCCGCCCGGGCAGCGATACTCTCCGCCTTTTCCGGAAGGGGACCCACCTCGAGGTAAAGTTCTGCCTCTTTCGGGGTAAAGAGGGCTCTGAGGATCTCGAGTTCAACGCCTTCTTCTGTAGAGGGAAACCCCAGGGGGAAGGTGTCGAGGTATTCCCGCAACCGGATGTAGATCTCGTCTTCCATGCCGAACCTCCTTAAGACCCTTACTGGATGGCCCCCGGTCGCGGACGGAGAGAGCGGTATGCGAATTCAAATCTCCATAGGTTCCCAGCCACAATGGTACCACAAGACCTTTCCTGCCCGCATGGGGACGGTATAGAATCGTCCCATGAAGGTGATCAACCACGCCGACATCGAGGCCGTGAACCCGGGCGGGGAATCCCGGGGAGTCAGCCTCAAGTGGCTCATAGCGCGAGGGGAAGGCGCTCCGCGGTTCTTCATGCGCCTGTTCGAGATAGAGCCCGGAGGCCACACCCCCTTGCATTCACATCCCTGGGAGCACGAGGTATTCGTCTTATCCGGCCGCGGAGAGGTCAAAGGCAGCGAGAAAACCTTCGATCTCCGACCTGGTGATGCCGCGTACATAGAGGAAGGCGAGGTCCACCAGTTCCGGAACGTGGGAGATACTCCGTTCGTCTTCATATGCGTGGTCCCCTCCTACGCCGAGGGTTGACGATTCCCATGGTTTCTTCAACCCCCTTTTCACCTTGTCCTCGAAGGACAGCTTGAGACTTAAGGGCAGGCGAATCGGGGGAGGTCTATTGTCCACGAGAATAAAGGGAGGATTTTCCTTTAAACCATCGCCGAACAGGGCCCAAAGGACCTCCAAGCCCTGTTGTAAAAAGAGCGGGGTTTTCTTGCGCCGCCCATGAGTTTACAATTATCGCCAGGGAGGGAGAGCTCGTCGGTAATATCCGCGCTCTTTACCGCTGTACTTCCCACCCACCTCCCTCGAACAAGGGGCACGACCTGAAAGCGAAGGAGGGACCCATGGAACTTCCGGAAACCAGCATCGAGAACATGCGCCAGCTCACCCTGGGAGAGATGATCTCTCGCAACGCCCGCAAAATGCCCCAGCGCGAAGCGGTGGTCTTCGAGGGTACCGTTTACAGCTATCGAGATTTCGACCTCAGGACCAATCGACTGGCAAACGCCCTTTCGTCTCTGGGCGTGAAGAAGGGGACGAAAGTCGCCCAGCTCATGTTCAACTGCTCCCAGCTGGTGGAGAGCTATTTCGCCGTGGCCAAGCTGGGCGCGGTGAGCGTTCCCCTCAACTTCCGCCTGACCGCCGGGGAGATCATGTACCAGCTGGAGAACAGTGACTCGGAGGTGTTGCTTTTCGGCCACGAATTCGTCCCGGTGGTCGAGGAGATCCGCGCCCAGGCTCCCCATCTCACGTTTATAGGGGTGGGCGAAGGGCTGCCCGATTACGTCCTCCCTTACGAAGGATTGGTGCAGAAAGCATCCGAGGCCCCCAGGGAAGAGGTGGTCTACGACGATGACCCGGCCTTCATAATGTACACCTCTGGGACCACGGGGAAACCCAAGGGGGCAGTCTTGACCCACAAGAACCAGCTCATGAACGCCATGAATTGCTTGCTCGAGATGTCAAAAGAGGTGTCCTGGATGGACCACGAAAGGGTGCAGTTCGTGGCCCCCCTTTTCCACGAGGCGGCCCTGGCGCTATGCCTGGTAACCTTTACCATTCATGGCACCATGCACATACTCCGGTTCTTCGAACCGCAGAAGGTCATGGAGCAGATCGAGAAGGACAAGATCACCATCACCTTCATGCCCCCGGTGATGGCCACTTTTATCCTCAACTCGGTTCCCGTAGACAAATACGACACCTCCTCCCTGCGCATCTGGATCTCCGGGGCGGCCATCCTGCCCACCGAGACCAGGAGGCAGATAAACCAAGCTTTTCCCAACGTAAACCTGTTCGACGTGTTCGGCCAGACCGAGATGAGCCCGGTAACAACAATGCTGAAACCATCCCAGGCTCCAAGAAAACCTGCGTCGGTCGGGCTTCCGGTGTTCAACGTGGAGGTCAGGGTGGTGGACGACGACGACAGGGACGTCCCGGTGGGGGAGGTGGGAGAGATCGTTTACCGGGGCCCCACGGTGATGAAGGAGTATTACAAGAACCCCGAGGCCACAAGGGAGGCGCTGCGGGGTGGCTGGTTCCACTCGGGAGACCTGGTGCGCATGGACGAGGAGGGTTTCATCTACGTGGTCGACCGCAAGAAAGACATGATCATCTCCGGCGGGGAGAACATCTACCCCGCGGAGATCGAGGAAGTGCTTTACCAGCACCCCAAGATCCTGGAGGCGGCGGTCATCGGGGTGTACGACGAGGTCTGGGGGGAGGCGGTGATGGCGGTGGTGGTCCCCAAGCCAGGCGAACAGCTCACCAAGGAAGAGGTAATAGACTGGTGTAAGGACCGGCTTGCCAGTTACAAGAAACCCAAGTACGTCGAGTTCATGGAGGCCCTACCCCGCAACGCCGCGATGAAAGTGGTGAAAGGCGAGCTGAGGAAGATTTTCGGGAAATCGATACGATACGAGTGAGCGTCGCCCCCGGCACATCGCTCAGGCGGGCCACCCACTTTCTCCGGCAAAAGGATCTGCGGGACGCGAAAGTCTTGCGATATGAACGCGGACTCTACGACCAACAAAAGGCTTGCAGAATCTGTATCAATGAAACATTTATATGGCAGGTTCTTCCATCGCCATTGACGAGAACGGGATAACGATAAAGGCCATGCCGTCCCTCAGGAAAGATCAAAACCGCCGGAAAGGTCCGCCTCGCTCCATAGCTGCACGATCTCGAGCTTCTCTTCCACCACGGCCTGGGGCTTCCTGTGATCCTCGCCCAGGTAGCCCACGGGAGAACGTACCGCCCTCACTCCCGATACCATGATGTCGCCTCTTTCATGAACATGACCCGAGATGGAGAGCACGACCTTGCGATGGGAAAGAAGCATGGAACCCATCTCCTGCGAGCCGGGAAAGACCAACCTGTCGCCCCTTTCCCCCACCCAGCAGCCCATGGGCGGAAAAGGGGGGAAATGGGTAACAACCACCACTTCGCATATGTTAGGATCCCTCTCCAACTCCTCGATATCCTGGTCGAGGCGCAGATTGAACTCCCTGGCCACTTCCTCGTTGGTCCTCCTGAGTGGTCCAAGCCCCTCCCTGCCCAAAGTGGAGATATCGCACCAACATGCCCATCTCATGTCGCTCCAAGCGCTGTCCAGCAGGCGTGCCGCCTCCTCATCTTCCGCTAATTCCTCCTGTCCTGCCAATCCGGGAAGGGCCTCATACCAGCCGATGGAGCCGGCAAAACCCACCGGCCCCAACCGGAATGGCTCCATCCACAGGGGTACGAAACCGTTCCTCCGGCATACATCGGGAAGGAAAAAATAGTATTTTTCATAGGAATCGTGTCCCTGTTCCTGCATTTCCTCGGAAAGCACCCATATGTCCTGATTGCCAGGAACGAAGAGCTTGTGACAGCGAAGGAGGCTGAACATGTCCAAGGTATATTCGATATCACCGAGCTCAGGACTTATGTCGCCCGCCAGGATAAAGACATCGGGTTCCACGATCTTGAGGACCTCTGCAAGGTGGGGGACCAATTCCCAGTTGTTCTTGGAGATATCTACGTGGAGATCGCTGCAGAAGGCTATTCTCAACTGCCCCGCTCCCGGCCTTTTAACCTAATCTTTCAATTGCTCGCCCAACGGGAGATCGATCGTCGTACTCGAATGCACGTCAGCTCGTTCCCCGTGCTCCGATCTCAGTAAGTGAGGGCAGAGGTATCCAGGAAATCACCCACCTCCTCCGGCTGAGGAAGATGGACCGTGAAAGTGGAACCTTTCCCCAGGTCGCTTTTCACCTCGACCCTTCCCCCGTGGGCTTCCACCAGCCTGCTCACGATATAAAGACCAAGTCCCATGCCCGCTGAAGAGGTGTATCCCTCCTCGCCACGGCGGAAGGGCTGGAATATGAAGCCGATCTCCTCCTCGGTCAGTCCCTTCCCCCTGTCTCTCACCTCTAACAGGACCTCGCGGCCTGAACGAAAAGCCTTCACCTCCACCGGCGATCCTTCGGGCGAATATTTGGCTGCGTTGTCTAACAGGTTGAAGAGGATGATCTCCAACTTGTCCCGGTCCGCCCTTATCATTCTCGCGTTCGGCTCCACCGCGATCTCGATCCTGGACCCGGGAATTTTTTCCAACATCTCCTCCTTCAGGGAGCCAAGAAGGCTGGCCAGGTCCACCTCCTCCATGTTGACCGCCATCCTACCGGACTCCATGCGCGAGACCTCCATCATGTTGATGACGCTCCGCCGGAGCTTGTCAGATGCCCGGTAGAGCTTTTCCAGCACGTCCTTCCTCTCGCTGCCGCTCAAAAGTTCAGAATAATCTTTCAGTATTTCCGTGAACCCCATAATAAGCGTGAGCGGGTGCCTTACCTCGTGAGAAGCCATGTTGATAAGATCTGTTTTGGCCTTGAGTTTTTCCTCCTGGCTCTTGCGGACTTCCTCGAGCACCTTGATCCGTCCCTGCAGGTCTTCCAGCTTTAGAATGGGCGGGGTGAGAGAGCAGATCCAACCGAAAGCCTTCTCCAGCAAGCTTACCTTCCGGTCATCGAAAGCGCCCCCGGTGGAGCTCCCAAAAATTGCCACCGCTTCCCTGCCTTCCACGCGTGCCCTCAACGCAACATAAGAGCGGACTCCAAGGAAGACCAGATCATCCTCGCCGGAGATCCTGGAAAGGGTGTTCAAGTTATTCCTAACCAGCCTTCCCGCTCTCCGCAGTTCGATGACGAAGGCCCCACGGGCGCCAGAAATCTCCCCCAGCGATTCCTCGGGCAATTCCTTGTCATATTGGAATGCGAAGACCCTCCTCCCCTGGTAACGGGCCACCTGGGTGACGATGTGGGCGGCGGCACCGAAACCATAGATACCGAGCCGTTCCCCATCACCGGCCATGGTCAGGGACCGGTAGCCGATGAGGCCGG
>JBBFMI010000010.1:0-18176 GCA_037478635.1 Candidatus Geothermincolales bacterium
GGAAGAGAACCGGGTTCTCTTCCCGTAACCCCTCTCGCTGACCACCAAGAGGTCCGCGTCTTCGTCGGCGATGCCCATGGCGATCACCTCGTCGCCTGGATCCAGGCTTATGCCCCTCACCCCCATGGTGTCCCTCCCCATGGGTCGACAATCGGTCTCGGGGAACCTTATCGCCTGCCCCCTCCTCGTCACCAACACGAGGTCCTTGTTTCCATCGGTGAGCCTGGTGTCTATCACCTCGTCGCCCTCGGCCAGGTTTATGGCTATGATCCCGTCTTTCCTCGGCGAATCATACGCGGTGAAGGGGGTCTTCTTGATCATGCCGTTCCTCGTGACCATCACCAGGTACAGGTCCTCCGAATATTCCCCGGCCGCGATGATGGAGCATATCTTCTCTTCTCCCTGGATGGGCAGCAGGTTCACCAGCGCCTGCCCCCGCGATGTCCTCGAGCCCTCTGGTATCTCGTAAACCTTGAGCCTGTACGATTTGCCCTTGTTGGTGAAGAAGTGCACGAAGTGGTGGGTGGAGGCGACGAAGAGGTGCTCCACGAAGTCGCCTTCCTTGAGGTTCATGCCGAGCGTCCCCTTGCCGCCCCTCCTCTGGGTCCTGTAGGTGGCTATGGGGATCCTCTTGATGTATCCGTCGTGGGTGATGATCACCACGACCTCCTCCCTGGCGATGAGGTCCTCGATGTCGATCTCCCGGTAATCCGGGACTATCTGTGTCCTCCTCGGGTCGCCGAATTTCTCCTTTATCTCCTCGAGCTCCTCGATGATTATTCCCTTGAGTTTGTTCTCGTCGGCCAATATCTCCCTGAGGCGGGCTATCTCCTTCAGGAGCTCGCCGTGTTCCTCCTTCACCTTCTCCCGCTCCATGGCGGTGAGCCTCTGGAGCCTCATGTCCAGTATGGCCTGGGCCTGCTCCTCGCTCAGGGCGAACTCGTTCATCAAGCCCTCTCTGGCCTCCTGCACGGTCTTCGATCCCCTGATGAGGGCGATGACCCGGTCCAGGTTGGCGAGGGCCACCAACAGGCCCTCGAGAATGTGGGCCCTCTTTTCCGCCCTGTCCAGGTCGAACTTGGTCCTCCGCGTCACCACCGTTACCTGGTGGTCGATGTAGTGCTGGAGCGCCTCTTTCAGGTTCAGGACCCGGGGCACGCCGTCCACCAGGGCCAGCATGTTAACCCCGAAGGAATCCTGGAGCTGGGTGTGCTTGTACAACTGGTTCAAGACCACCTGGGGAACGGCATCCTTCTTCAGTTCCACTACCAGGCGCATCCCCGTGCGGTCGCTTTCGTCCCTCAGGTCGCTGATGTCTTCCACCTTCTTGTCGCGCACCAGCTCGGCTATCTTCTCCACCAGCCTGGCCTTGTTCACCATGTAGGGGATCTCGGTGATGACTATGCTGGCCCTTCCGGACTTGGATGTCTCGATGTGGGCCCTCCCCCGTACCTTCACCGTTCCCTTTCCCGTCGTGTAAGCGTCCCTTATACCGTCGGTGCCCAGGATCATCCCGCCGGTGGGAAAGTCGGGGCCCTGCACGTACTTCATCAGGTCATTCACCGTGAGGTCCGGGTCCCGTATGAGCGCGACCGTGGCGTCTATGAGCTCCGCGAGGTTGTGGGGAGGTATGTTGGTGGCCATGCCCACGGCTATGCCCGACGAACCGTTTGCCAGCAGGTTGGGGAACCTGGAGGGCAGCACCGTGGGCTCCTTCAAGGAGCCATCGTAGTTGGGGACGAAGTCCACCGTATCCTTTTCTATGTCCCTTAACAACTCCATACTGATGGGGGACAAGCGGGCCTCGGTGTACCTCATGGCGGCAGGGCTGTCGCCGTCCACCGAGCCGAAGTTCCCGTGGCCGTCCACCAGCTCGTAACGACAGCTGAAGTCCTGGGCCATCCTGACCAGGGTCTCGTATATGGCGGCGTCTCCGTGGGGGTGGTACTTTCCCATGACGTCCCCCACCACCCTGGCGGACTTCCTGTACGGCTTGTTGGGCGTAAGGCCCTGCTCGTACATCCCGTAGAGTATTCGCCTGTGGACCGGCTTCAACCCATCCCTCACGTCGGGCAGCGCCCTTCCCACGATCACGCTCATGGCGTAATCGATGTAGGAGCGCTGCATCTCCTCCCCTATCTCCACGGTCTTTATCCTTCCCGAAAGCGGTTGAACCATGGTCTACCTCCCCTTGAGGAATACGGCCCTGGGTCAGGAAGTGGTGGCGTTCACACGTCGAGGAACCTCACGTTCTTGGCGTGTTTCTGTATGAACTCTTTTCTCGCCTCCACGTCTTCCCCCATCAGCGCATTGAAGATCTCGTCCGCGAGGATGGCGTCCTCTATGGTCACCTGTAGCAACTTTCTTTTTTCCGGGTTCATGGTGGTCTCCCACAGCTGCTCGGCGTTCATCTCGCCGAGCCCCTTGTACCTCTGTATCTCGTATTTCTTCCCGTCGAGCCTCTTCAGGATCTCCTGTAGCTCCTCGTCGCTGTAGGCGTAGTGGTCGTTCTTATCGCACATCACCCTGTACAGAGGGGGCTGCGCGATGTATATGTACCCGGCCTCTATCATCTCTCGCATGAAGCGGAAGAAAAAGGTTAGTATCAGCGTTCTGATGTGAGCGCCGTCCACGTCGGCGTCGGTCATGATTATCGTCTTGTGGTAACGCGCCTTGCTTATATCGAAATCCTCCCCTATTCCCGTTCCGGCAGCGGATATTATGGCCTGTATCTCGTTGTTGCTCAGGATCTTGTTCAGGTTTGCCTTCTCGACGTTCAAAATCTTCCCTTTGAGGGGGAGTATGGCTTGGAACCTTCTGTCCCTCGCCTGCTTCGCTGAGCCGCCCGCCGAGTCTCCCTCCACCAGGAAGATCTCGCAAAGGGCGGGGTCGTTCGAGGAACAATCGGCGAGCTTGCCCGGGAGGGTGCTGTTCTCCAGAACTGACTTTCTCCTGGTCAGCTCCCTGGCGTGCCTGGCCGCCTGGCGGGCCCTGGCCGCGGTTATGGCCTTGGTCACGATGGCCTTCGCCTCGGATGGGTTCTCCTCCAGGAACTCCGATAACCTCGCGTTGACCACGGATTCCACGAAGCCCTTGATCTCCGTGTTTCCCAGCTTCGTCTTCGTCTGTCCCTCGAACTGGGGTTCCCTCAGCTTGACGCTGATCACCGCCGCCAGCCCTTCCCGGACGTCCTCGCCCAACAACCCTTCATCTTTTTCCTTGAGGAAGCCCTTCCTGCGGGCGTAGTCGTTTATGACCCTGGTGAGCGCGGCCTTGAAGCCAGCCAGGTGGGTGCCCCCCTCGTGGGTGTTGATGTTGTTGGCGAAGGTATATATCGACTCGAGGAAACCCTTGTTGTACTGCATGGCTATCTCCACCTGGGCGCTTTCCTGCTCGGCGGAGATGTAGATTATCTTCTTATGTAAGGGATCCTTGTTCGCATTTATGTGCTTTATGAAATCCCTTATTCCTCCCTCGTAACGGAAAACCACCGTTTCGGGGGGTTGTTTCCTCTCGTCGCTGACCTCTATTCTCAGGCCCTGGTTTAAGAAGGCCATCTCCCTCATCCGCTGAGAGATGATGTCGAAATCGAACTCGAGGGTCTCGAATATCTCCGGGTCCGGCCTGAACCTTATGATGGTGCCGGTCCGGTCCGTCTCTCCCACCACGGTGAGGTCGGTGACGGGAACGCCCCTCTCGTACCTCTGCTGGTAAACCTTTCCCTCCCTCCCCACCTCGAGGATCAACCACTCGGACAGGGCGTTCACCACCGATATCCCGACGCCATGGAGCCCTCCCGAGACCTTGTACACCTTGTTCTCGAATTTTCCGCCGGCGTGCAGCGTGGTGAGCACCACCTCCGCGGCTGGCCTTCCTTGCTTCTCCATGATGCCGACGGGAATGCCGCGGCCGTCGTCTACCACGGTCACGGAATTATCCTCGTGGATGGTGACCCAGATGTTCTTGCAGTATCCCGCGAGGCACTCGTCGATGCTGTTGTCCACCACCTCGAACACGAGGTGATGAAGGCCCCTGGGACCGGTGCTTCCTATGTACATTCCAGGCCTTCGCCTCACCGCCTCCAGGCCTTCCAGCACCGATATCGCGCTTTCGTCGTATACCTCTTCCTGCCTTTCCTCCATTGTGTCTTTCCTCCATATACCAAAAAATGCTGGTTAACAGCAAAATTATACCATTTTTACTTGTTTATAATTTAAAGTTATACTTTATCTTTAATTTTGAACCTTATTTCCTTTATATTTCCGTTCGTCAGCCTCTCTAATTCCGCCTTTAGCCCCTCTTTGACGAACAGTAGCTCCTGTAACCAGACGCTTGAGTCCACCCCCACGAAAAGCGTGTCCCCCACTACCCTGTATGGCCTTGCGTGTTTTGATAGCTCTTCACCCAGGATCGACTCCCACTTCGTCGATACCACGATTATGTGGCGGAGACCGGCAGGTAAGACTCCATCTTCGATCCCCTCATGGAGTACTTCTCTTATCTCCTTCAATCGATCGTATTCCCCCAATACCTCAAAACCCCTTCGAGGTCTACCAATCGGTATTTAAGCAGCTGGCTACGACAGACCGCGTCCGTTATGATCACCTGATCCCTACTCTCTAACTCCCTGAGGACCGATTCGGCGTTGCCGTCGTCGAGCTCACTGAGGCAATCGTCGAGAAGTAGGATCACGTCCTCGCCTCTTTCCGTGTATAGATCCCCCAGCGCTAACTTCCAGGTTATGGTCGCTATTTTCTGCTCGCCCTGGGATGATTCCCTTCTCACATTCCTCCCTTCCAGGAGGAAAATTATCTCGTCCCGATGCGGACCCACCATGGTCTGCCCCCGCCTTATCTCTGCCACTTCCATCCTTCTCAAAAACGACTTCGATTCCTCTACTTCCGCATGTCTAAGGCTCGAATAGTACCTTATCTCCAGCCCGCTTTTACCCAACCTTCTAAGGATCTCTTCCATCGCCTTCTTGATCTCCGTAAGAAACGAAAGCCTGTCCTCGACGATCCTCGTTCCCAGTCCCAGCAGCAGGCTGTTCCAGTGATGAAGTTCTTCCCTTGCCCTTTTCCCCGCCCTTATATCCCTCAGTAATTCGTTTCTCTGCCTTACCACCCTCGCGTAGTCGGCGAGATCCTTTCCGTACCCGGGCTTTATCCTCGATATGGCCGCATCTATCTCTTTCCTCCTCGCCTCGGGTCCTGACTTCACGAAAGCTATGTCGTCGGGTAGCATTGCTATGGCCCGGACATCCCCCCTCGGGTGGGACTTTTTAAACTCAATACCACTTCCCTTGATGGTTGCCTTTTTTACGCTCTCGGTGCCACTAACGAGAAGTATCGCTTTTACCTCCCCCTCTTCTTCCCCCTTCTTTATGAGCTCCTCCACCTTCAGAGCTCTAAGGGCCTTTCCCTCGCACAACAAAAAGAGGGCCTCCAGGAAGTTCGTCTTCCCGAGGCCGTTCCTTCCCACCAGGGAATTGATACCTTCGGAGAGCTCGACCTCTAAATATCCGTAGTTTCTAAAGTTCCTCAGAAGTACCTTTTTAATCAACTTCAGAGTCTCACCGGCATCACCAGGTATATATAGTCCTCAGCGTCATCTCCCTTTATTATCGCCGGCTTGAGTGGATCGGTGAGTCCCATGTAGATCCTATCGCCCCCTGCCGAAGAAACGCCGTCTTCGATGAACTTGCCGTTGAAAGCGATAGTTATGTCCCCGCCCCTGAAGTCCACGGGGAGGACTTCCCACGCTTCTCCCACGTCCTTTGAGACCGCGGATATTTTCAGCTCCCCTTCTTTAAACTCAAACTTCACCGTGTTTCCCACGTGGGCCAACCTCTTCAGCGACGATAATAACCTCTTCTTTTCAATCCATACTTCCTTATCAGGGTCCTTCGGTATGAATTGCTCATATTTTGGGAACTTTCCATCGATGAGCCTTATCTTCAACTCGCTATCCCCTATTTTCATCGTGACGTAGCTTCCCGTTTCATCTCCATAGAGGTCGAATTTGTCTCCCTTCTGGGTGAGTCTGGTTATACCGGAGGAAAGCTGCGACGGTATGATGTACTCGCCTTCGCCGCGTACCTTAAAACCTTCATTCATCCTCACCAGGGACAGCCTGTAGCTGTCGGTGCTGACAAGCGTGAGATTATTCTCTTTGACCTCGATAAATATCCCTGTCAGCACCGGCCTCTTCTCGTCCTTCGACGCAGCTTTTGATACCCTCTCGATGGCCGTTGAAAAGGAGCTGGATTCGAGTTCTTCGACAAGGGTCGATCCCTTTTCTGGCTCCTCGGGGAAATCTTCCCATGGCATGGTTTGAAGGTGAAAGAAGGACGATATACCCTCCACGGTGAGCCGGTTATCTTCCAGCCTCATGGCCAGTTTTTCCTCTTCCATGTCCTTGAGGATGTCCAACAACAACCTGGCGTTTACGACGCATTTTCCACTGGCCTCCGTCTCGCAGGGGAGTGTGGTCTTAAAGAAGGAATTGAGATCTGTTGTCCTGAGCGTGAGGAAATTTTCCTCCGCTTCCATGAACGCTCCGCTCAGCACGGGAAGCGATCCCCTCTGGGAAGTGAAGGGAAGGGCAAGTTGTAAGCGATCGACCAGGTCATCTCTCAAGCAGCTAATCCGCATGTCTATACCCCCCTGTTAAGGAAATACTCTTTCCTTCCTCATCTTATTAGTAATGGGATATGTTGATTGTGGAAAGACGCGTGTTTCTACGTTTAAAGTGGCTTTTTCACGTGAAAATGACGTGTGGAAGGTAGGCGAACAACAGTCGAAAGAGGAGATCAGAAAAGAGAGGCTGTGCATAAGAGTGTTTTTTTCCACACCGGGCAGAGAGGGAATGAACAACCGTAACGACCCCACCAACTCATCCTCCCCTCTTCAAGCGATTGGTTATATTCTGCACGAGGTCGTATATATCCTTCTTTGCGTGCATGAGGTTTTTTATCTTCTCCACCGAGTGGATGGCGGTGCTGTGGTGTCTTCCGCCGAAGGCGTTACTGATGGCAGGGAGGGAGGCATCGGTGAGTTCCCTACAGAGGTACATGGCCACCTGCCTGGCCGTGACCAGGGTCCTGCTCCTGTTGGGGCCCTTGAGGTCCTCAGGGGATAGGCGAAAGTATTCAGCGGTGACCCTGATTATGTCCTCGATGTTAATCTCCACCGGTTTTTCTTCGGGCAGGATCCCTTTTAAGACCTCGCGGGCCATATCCAGCGTTATCTTTTCACCGGTAAGGCTCGAATAGGCTACCACCCTTATAAGGGCCCCCTCCAACTCCCTGATGTTAGATTCGAAAGAACTGGCTATGAACTGTATGACGTCGTCGGGGACGTCTTTCTTGTCGAGATCGGCCTTCTTTTTGAGAATAGCGATCCTCGTCTCCAACTCAGGTGGTTGGATATCCGTTATGAGGCCCCATTCAAAACGCGATATGAGGCGCTGTTGGAGGTTAGGGATTTCCTTGGCGGGCCTGTCACTGGTGAGGACGATCTGCTTGTTGTTATTGTGAAGCTCGTTGAAGGTGTGGAAGAACTCCTCCTGGGTCCTTTCCTTGTTGCCGAGGAACTGGATGTCGTCGACGAGGAGCATGTCAGTGGAACGGTATTTCTTCTGGAACTGGGAGGTGCGTCGGTCTTTCAACGAGTCTATAAACTCGTTGACGAACTTCTCCATGGGTATGTAGGTGACCTTGATGTCTGGATATAAGCTCTTGGTGTAATGTCCGATGGCATGCATTAGATGGGTCTTTCCGAGGCCGCTTCCCCCGTAGATCAGGAGGGGGTTATAGCAGGTGGGGCTCTCGGATACGGCTCGGGCGGCAGCGTATGCGAAACGGTTGCTGGGGCCCGTGACGAACGTATCGAAGGTAAAACGAGGGTTTAGCTCTGACGACACCTGCTCCTCGTCGAGGCTGTCCACGTCCAAAAATACCGGCTTTTTACTTTTCTTCTTGGGGGTAGAGAGCACGACCCTCACTTCCTTTATGGATGGGTAAATGGAGGTTATCGCGTCCCTCAACATGTTGAGGTACCGTCTCTCAACCCACTCCTTGGTGAACTTGTTCTCGGTTATAAGGCAAAAGACTCCGTTCTGTATGGAACCAGGCCTGAGGCTGTTGAGCCAGAGGGAGGAGGGAACCCCGAGCTTCTCCCCTATTCTCTCCCTACATTCCTTCCATACCTCGTCCAGTGAAGCTGACATAAGGAGGTCTCCCCCTAGCTGCTTTGGTAAGGAGATTGCGGGAGCTATTCTATTACAGCTCCGAAAGGTACTTCAAGTAACGCCTGCCCTGGAAAGATAGGAATAATTTTCCAGATGAATCCCTGATAACAAGCCCGCCCGTCACGAGGTCCCTGATGTCTCGGTAAGCGGTACTGACGGAGACGCCGATCTTCGAAGCGATGGCTGGCACCGTGGAGGAACCTGATTCCGCGATGTGGGTCAGGATGCTAACCTGCCTCACAGTCAATCTCTGCTGGTAGGGAGTCGCCTTATTCCGAAGCCTCTCCGGAAGTATCTCGAGACGCACGTAGGTGCCGGTCCCTGGCCTGCTGTCTATGAGGAATCTCCCGCCGGCATCCTCCAGGTCAGCGGCCATTATGTGAAAGCCGAGGCCAGCCCCGCGGATGTATTTCCTTTCAACCGAGCCCGCCGTCGTATATCCAGGCTGCATCGCGAGGGATATGTCGGGGATGCCGGGGCCGGTATCCGAGAAGGAGACGAAACCGAGCTCCGGGTACACTACCACGGATACTTCGCATGGTAAGGCATGGATGAGGTTGTCCACGGCTTCCTTTATGGCGAGGGCGGGAGGATGTACGCCGTGATCTTCCAGGGCGGATACGATGGCGAAGGTCAAGTCGTGCGAAAAGTCAGAGAAATCCACCGGGGAGAAATCGACCCACCCGAAGTCATTCCCGCTCCGGTGGAGGAAAAGGCGGGTGGGTGGCGAAAGGATTCGACCGCTGGAATCGCCCAGCGGGTCTTTTCCCTCGACCTCCCCGTCTTTTATGGCCATCTCATTGAGATATTATCACGAATTGTGAAAATAGTTAATAATAAGGTAATTAATGGCATCGAAAATATTTAACAAGAATTGTTTTCACACGGGTTTCGACAGGGAAATTGACAGGCCGTTTTGGTGGTCCTACATCGGCCACATCGATCCTTGTCCAGGAAAACCGCGGGGATGGGTTTTCCACAGGGTTTTCAACACCTGTGGACAAAACCGACTTTACCTTATAGGTAGCGAAGGAAAGAGAAGTCATAGGATTGGCGGTTTTGCGTGGACTAAATAAAGCTACGGGAAAACCAGCTTAGCTTCATAGGGGGCCTTCGAGTGTGAGAGCTCCAGGCAGGGCCCTTCTGATTGCATTTTAAAGTGCCCCGTTTGAGGGAACCACTTCACCGACTAGTAGACGCTCTTACAAGGTCTGTGCAACGCGATGGCTATTGAAAGGGCGGGAAGACCGCCTGGACCGATGGTCATCGGCGGGGCGACAGCGGCGACAGGGAAAAAGGCACGACGCCCCTTGTTCCATGGAATCCACGGTATTATCTGAAACAGCCTTTCGTTGACATGGTGGGGGACGGTGTATATAATTTCCCTGCTCTGAAGGAGGGAATAGAGATGAAAAGGACGTTTCAACCTAACAACAGGAGAAGGAAGAAAACCCACGGTTTTCGCATAAGGATGAGGACTAAAGCAGGAAGAAAGGTGCTAAAGAGGCGCAGGCTGAAGGGAAGGAAGAGGCTGAGCGCCTGACTTAATGGAATCCCTCAGAAATAAACGAGATTTCAAGAAGGCGATCTACGGGGGAAAAAGAATCAGGCTCAGGTATTTGACGGCCTCCTTTACCGCCAATGACCTGGGAAAACCTCGCATCGGCATTTCCGTCCCTAAAAAGATGGGTGGGAGCGTGGTGAGAAACCGGATCAAGAGAAGGGTGAGGGAGGCCTTCCGATTGGCGTTTAAAGAAGGTGAACAAGAAGGTCTGGGGATAGACATGGTGTTTTTCCCCGTCAAAGAGGTGGTGACCGCACCATTCGAAGAACTAAAGGCGGAGATGAGGGAATTTATACGGAGAGGCCGTGAGGTCATCGAAAAAGAAAATCGTTGATGGGATAAAGAGAGCGGATAGGTGGATCGGCGAGGTCGCCGCGGCGCCGATCCTCTTATATAAGGTAATATTTTCCAAAATATTGCCGGCGCGATGCCGATTCTATCCATCGTGTTCGCATTATGCTTATACGGCGTTAAGAAGACACGGGTTTTTGAGGGGTTCATGGCTGGCGGCAAAGAGGATATTTAAATGTCACCCGCTTAACCCCGGTGGATACGACCCGGTGCCGGAAAGGTAGTGTGATGGACGATGTGGTCGGAGATATGGAGAGCCATAGTCTCAGGGCTTTTCTTTTTAATGCAGGCGTTCTATAAGTTGACCGGCAATTATGGAGTCGCCATCATCCTGCTCACGTTGTTCATCCGGTTACTGATACTTCCCCTGACCTGGAGACAGACAAAATCCATGATAGCCCTTCAAAAACTCCAGCCCGAATTGAAGAAAATACAGGAAAAATACAAGGATGACAAAGAACGCCTTTCCCAGGAGATGATGAAGTTCTATCGAGAGCACAAGGTGAACCCCTTTTCCGGCTGTTTTCCCTTGCTGATCCAACTCCCCATCTTCATAGCGCTCTACACGGCCATAAGGACCTACCTCCTTACGCCCCCCACCGCTTTACTTGGCAACGCGCTGTCGCTGTTGCCCGGTGGGCCAAGCGCGCTTGTCTTTAAAAGCTCTTCCTTTCTTTGGATCGAGAACCTTGCCGACACCACCAGGATAGCCGATCCCGTTTTCGTGCTGGTGATCCTGCTGGGGTTTACCACCTGGTATTCCCAGAAGCAGGTGATGAAGGATCCCAAGCAAAAGAACATGTTGATAATCATGCCCCTGTTCACGGTCTTCATAGGGTTGAGCTTGCCTGCTGGAGTGGTCCTTTACTGGCTGGTGACCAACATCTTTCAGATCGCCCAACAGTATGGCATTGAGTGGTATGAGAAAAAACACCCCGAGGAAGTAGAGAGGATTGCCGAGAGGGCAGAAAGAAAGGCGGCCGGGAAGAAAGCGGGGGAATCCCCGGCTAAGAGAGCTGAAAAAGCCCCGGAAAGGGCAGAGACATCGAAAGGGGGAGCGGGCAAGACCTCCTCGAGGAAAGGCGCAAAGGGAAAGGCCGCCGCGGGCAAGAAGCAGCAAGAGGCTGGCAAGCGGGTTCGAAAGCCGAGAACGCCACCGCCCAAGACCACGGGCGGAAAAGCGGGTTGACGGAGGTTACAATGGAGAATTCAGCTGGAAGGGTTACCCCCAAGAGTTTGGTCGTGGATATAGTCAACATAATGGACCTGAGATCGAGGATTACATGCTGGGAAGACGACGAGACCATCCATATAGACATATGGGGCGAAGACCTCGGTTTGCTGATAGGAAAGGGTGGCGCCACCCTGGAAGCCCTTCAAGAGGTGGTGGCCGCGATAATAAGGAATAGGTTCGGTGACCGAAGGGAAGTGGTTCTCGACGTCGAGGGATACAAGGAACGGAAGAGGAAGAACCTGGTGGACTTGGCGCTGAGAGTGGCCGAAAGGGTCAAGAAGACCGGAAGGCCCGTTAAACTCGACCCCATGACAAAGAAGGATAGGAAGATCGTGCATGAAACCATAAAGGAGCTCCCCGGCGTGGAGAGTTACAGCGAGGGAAAAGAACCTCACCGCAGGGTGGTAATAGTTCCGGGGAGCAACCGCGATAGTGGGTAGACCCGATGGAAAAGGACCTCCAGTAAGCTTCACGACCACACGAACCCCGGTGAGCACAAACCGCGAGGCTGAACTCGGGCAGTAAATCCGCCAAATTTATAAGAAATCTATTATTTGGCAAAACCGAGCGATTCAACATTGTTTGAAAGTCTCAGGAGATGAAGCTCTTCAACGAGATTATTGCTCGACGCAAGGGAATAAATGTTTAGAGCGGACGCACGGGGATGAGGTGGACAGCCTCTTTTTGACGAAAACCGTGGACGGGTTCACGAGGATTGGACGGAAAATAAGCGGCACTGCCGATATTGGCTTAGAATGTGGGGGTCCTCTAACCCCCTTATCGTGCGGGCTCGGTTAGCTTGATACGATAACCCCGGGTTTGTCGCCCACCCCAGCTAAGCTTATCAAACGGGAAAGGGGGTTTGACCAAGAAGCTCAAGTCAACCACGACGTGATCGATGAGAAGTGTAACTAAGGTGAGAAACCAGGGAATTGGAAGAAGGCGTGCGGAGGCGGGAGGGCTTGCGAGTCGTAGGCCATAAGCCAGGGATTAATCTACAAGTTTGGCGAATGTTTCACGTGAAACAAGGGTTTTAGGGTTGAGAAGGATGCCCACCCGGGCTTGCCGTAGAGAAAGATTTACTATCACGGGTTATCTACGTTAACCTTGTTTTATTGATCATTGATCAAGGGCGGATGTCTACCCAAAAAGTCTTATGTTGGCATGGAAACGAAAGACGTGCGATTCCACCACGAGCCGCTTATCGACCAGGTCGACGCGAGGGAGGAATATCTCATAAGTCGACTCGACGCCTTTTTTAGAAGGATTGGCGTTCCCCTGGGAGAAGAGGCCGCTAAGAAGCTGTATATCTACGCATTGGAATTATGGAGGTGGAACAGGGCATATAATCTAATCTCGAGAAAGCTGGATTGGGATGGCTTGGTAGACCTGATAATCGACTCGTTGACCCCGCTTTCCATAAAGGGCCTCCTGCAACCGGGCATCACAGTTCTCGACGTGGGGTCAGGGGCGGGGATGCCCGGCATACCGTTATTGATCTGCTCCGGTGGATTCAACCTCGACCTTTTGGAGCCGGTGAGGAAAAAGGTTACTTTCATGCGCCACGCCATAAGGACCCTTTCGCTCGAGGGAGCGCTTGTCGTTCCCTTCAGGCTGGAAGCCCTGCTGAAAGACAGAAAAAGACACGACGTGAAATACGACCTGGTCTTGTCTCGCGCGGCAATGTCCCCTATACAGATCTTGTACAGCTCGGCTGGATTATTGAACGAACACGGGAGAGCCGTCATCTTCGTTGGTCCTGGAGACATAGCGGGGATAAAAAGGGAATCGGTGAAGCTTTCCCAGCACGGCATCGTGGTCAAGGAAACGAGGTCGGTCACCCGGCTAACCGGAAAGGAAAAGTTTTTAGTGATAGCGAATAAAATTTGAAGATATAAAGAGCCCATTAATCGGAATAGAGTCGGTGTTACAAGGGGCTCGAGCCTGTTCGATACCGGAAGGCGGGAGACAGAGTGGGAAAGGTCATCTCCATTGCCAACCAGAAAGGTGGCGTAGGGAAAAGCACTACCGCCATTAACCTGGGAGCGTATCTTGCCCTGGAAGGCAGGAGCGTGCTGGTAGTGGACCTTGACCCCCAGAGCAACGCCACCAGCGGGCTCGGCATATCCCCTTCCACTCTTCACAAGACGGTGTACGAGGTGCTCGTGGAGGAGGCCGATATAAGGGACGTTATGATCGAGACCAGGACTACTGGATTATATCTGGTTCCCTCCTCTCTAAAGCTGGCCGGCGCGGAAGTCGAACTCGTCTCCGTGTTCGCGCGCGAGACCAGACTCAAGAGGGCCCTTGAAAGGGTCAGGGACGATTTCGATATCGTGCTGATAGACTGTCCTCCCAGCCTGGGGTTGTTGACGGTCAATGCCCTGACTGCCTCGGACGAGATCCTCATTCCCATACAATGTGAGTATTACGCCCTGGAGGGCCTGGTTCTGTTGCTCAAGACGGTGGAGAAGATAAAGATACATCTCAATCCGGACCTCAAGATCGGAGGGATACTCCTCACCATGCACGATCCCAGGACCAAGATATCCCGACAAGTGGTGGAGGAGGTGAGGCGCCAGTATCCCGAGGAGACTTACGAGACCATAATCCCCCGGAACGTCCGCCTGAGCGAGGCGCCCAGCCATGGGCTTCCCATATATCTTTACGATCCAACGTCAAGCGGCGCGGTGGCGTATAAATGTCTTGCCAAGGAAGTGATGAGCGATGTCTAAGAAGGGTCTTGGTAAAGGATTGGGGGCCTTGATAAGTTCGAGCAATGGCGCGGAGCAGCCGAGGCACGAGATGATACCCATAGACAGCATCCGCCCAAACCCGCTGCAACCACGGCAGAAATTTAACGAGGAATCCCTGAGGGAGCTGGCGGAGTCGATAAAGGAGCACGGGGTCATCCAGCCCATACTGGTCAAACCGGTGGGAACCCACTACGAGATACTGGTGGGTGAAAGGCGTTGGAGGGCGGCCAAGATGGCCGAACTTCGGAGCATCCCCGCCATAGTAAAAGAGGCGGAGGCGGACGAGTCCCTGGAGATCGCTTTGATCGAGAATCTCCATAGGGATGACCTGAACGGCATCGAGGAAGCCAACGCCTATAGACAGCTGATGGAGGAATTTGGCCTGACCCAGGAGGAAATAGCCAAAAAGGTCGGCAAAAGCAGGTCGGCAGTGGCCAACGCCCTTCGCCTACTTCAACTTCCACTTGAGGTTCAAGCCGCTGTGGTGACCGAACAGATATCGGCCGGCCATGCCCGGGCTCTCCTGGCGATTCAGGGCGACCCGTTTCAGAAGATCCTGCTGAACAGGATAATCGAGGAGGGGCTTTCGGTAAGACAAACGGAGGAACTTGTCCGAAAGCACCTGGAGGGGAGGACCTCTTCGCCCAAGAGCAGGCCCGTTGCCCTGCACGAAGTGGCCGAGAAGCTATCGGACGCCCTGCGCACCAGGGTCAGGGTGTTGAAGGGGAAGCGCAAGGGGAAGATCGTAATCGAGTTCAAAAAGGATGAGGACCTCGAGAAGATAGTCGACGCCATCGTTTCAGGCGGCATGTCCCGGGAAACGGCTTTTTAATGCAGAAAGGGAGTTTCAATGTAAAGCGCCAAGATGATGAAGAGTCCGGTTAGCTCCTTTTCTCGGTTTCCCTAAAAACGTTGCCCTTACTTCCCGTATTTTTCCAGGGCCAGTTCCACCAGCCGGGCAACGAGGTCACGGAAACTCATCCCCGCCGCCTCTGCTGCTATCGGCAGAAGGCTCGTCTCCGTCATCCCGGGGCTAATGTTAAGCTCCAGCACCTGAGGGACGCCTTCCTCGTCGATGATCATGTCCACCCGCGAGACGTTCTGGCAGCCGAGTATGCGATGGCACCTCATCGCCACCTCGAGGGCTTTAGTCGCGGTGCTATCATCCAGGCGAGCCGGGCAGTAATATTCGGTCTTTCCCGGGGTATACCGAGAGTCGAAATCGAAGAAGCCCTCCTTCGGCACGCTTTCCACCAGGGGAAGCGGTTCTAACTCATCGTTTCCTAAGATGCTCGCGGCCACCTCCACCCCCCTGACGAACTTCTCAATAAGGACCCTATGGTCGTAATGAAGGGCAGACTGGATCGCCTTGGGCAACATATCCGGCTCGCTTACTATCTTCACGCCCAGGGCAGACCCCTGCGCCACTGGCTTGACCACCAGGGGAAACCCGAGGTGTTGGGCGATGTCCGGCAGGGCCTCCACGGCTCCCATTTCCTGTAGCGTGTCCTCCGTTAGCACTTGGAATGGGGGCGTAGGTATTCCATTCCTCAAAAAGAGTTCCTTAGAGAGCACTTTGTCGAACCCCAAGGCGCTGCTCAACGCGTCTGGGCCGGTATAGGGGATCTCGAGGATATCGAGGAGGCCCTGCACGGTGCCGTCTTCGCCGAACTTGCCGTGAAGGGCGATATACGCGAGGTCGGGCCGAAGCCCCTTTAGCCTCTTGACCAGGTCTGGGGCCATGTCGAGCGCGATGACCTCGTGCCCCAACTCCTCCAGGGCCCTGGCCACCCTTCTTCCGCTGCGCAGGGAAATGTCCCTTTCCAAGGACCTTCCTCCCATTAGAACACAGATCCTCATATCTCCCCCTTCAAGAACGTCCCTCTTTATCCTTCGCGAGACCGAGCCCGAGACAGGAAGCTATGGCGAACTCCCTCTTTATCACCTTGGAGAGCCTCTTTATACCCTCCCAGATCTCCTCGAGCCCCGGGTAGCTGAAGTTGAGTCGCATGTAGTTCGTCCCCCCGGGCGGAGGATAGAAACCCGTGCCGGGCACGAAGGCCACCTTGTATTCGAGGGCCGAAGCGAGCATGTCCGAGGAGTTGATGTATTCTGGCAGGGTGACCCACACGAAAAGTCCGCCCGCTGGCTTGGTCCAGCGGATCTCCTCGGGGAAGTAATCGTCCAAGGCCGAGAGCATGGCGTCTCGCCGCTCGCGATATATGGCCCTGAGCTTGCTTATAAGCCCCCTCCAATCCCTTTCCCGGAAGAAACGGTGGGCGATCCTCTGGGTGAAGGAGGAGGTGCATAGGTCGGCGGATTGTTTGGCCAGCAGCACCTTCTCCAGCACGGGCCTTGGGGCGGATACCCAGCCGATCCTCATCCCGGCCGAGAATATCTTCGACAGCGTGCCGAGATATACTACCCTCTCTTCGTCCAGGGATCGAAGCGGGGGGAGAGGTTCGCCCTCGTAACGGAGAAGGCCGTAGGGATTGTCCTCGATGATTATAAAGTCATATTCCCTGGAGAGGGAAAGCACCGCGTGTCTCCTATCCTCCTCCAGGGTTATCCCGGTGGGGTTCTGAAAATTGGGCACAGTGTACAAGAACTTGGGCCTTATGCCGCGGGACGCCAGTCCCTCCAGGACCTCCTCGAGCCTTTCGACCGATATTCCGCCGTCGTCCAGCGGTATGGTGTGGATGACCGGCTGATAGCTCATGAAGCTGTTCAGGGCCCCCACGTAGGTGGGTCCCTCCATGATGATATGGTCCCCCGGGTTTATCAGGATCTTCGCCAGCAGGTCGAGGGCCTGTTGGGCTCCATGGGTGATGACGATGTCCTCGGGCAGGCAGTGGATGCCCTCCTCGGCCATCACCTCCACCAGGTCGTGTTTTAAAGGGACATACCCGTCGGTGGGACCGTATTGAAGCGCCGCCGGACATTCCTCCCTTATCACCCCGCTCACCGTCTCCAACATCACCTCTGGGTCAATGGCCTCGGTGTAGGGCAACCCACCGGCAAAGGAGATGATGTCCGGGCGCGCCGTGACCGCCAACAGGTCCCGGACCTCGCTGGAAAGCATCTGGGAAGTCCTGCTGGCGTAGTGGCCGTAAAAGGGATCGATGGTTATCCTGGCACACATTTTTCCTCCGGACGGAAGCGTTCCCGGAACGCACCCCGACTTCCAAGTCGTTGTATGTGTTGAAGTATAGCACGCTGGGGCTGGAGGCGGACCCGAGCGACGATGCCGTTGAGTCCCGCTATGGATCCGGGCCTGGCACGGGAAGCGAACCCACACAGGTCGCCCCCGGACGAGAGAAACCTCGGGCGACCCTTGGACGAGAGCCCGGATCGAGGGGCGCGATAGACGGAGAGGCGGACCAACAGATCAAGGTTGTAGAGGCGGTCACCGATAATAATAAGACGACGCAAATACGAGTCACGCGGGAGCGCAAACCCCGTTGGGTTGGAGCGCGGCGAGAGGCCTTGTCGACCGGAACGGAACCGATGGAGCAAAGGGATCCCGGCTTCGATTTATTGGTCAGGTATCTCCACAAGGCCCGGGGACTGGACCTCAACCAGTACAAGGCAAACTACCTGCGGAGGCGCATCGGGGTGAGGATGAGGGCGAGGGGATGCCATGACTACCAGTCTTATCTTCAGGTGCTCCGCCTGGAGCCGGGCGAGTTCTTCCGGCTGATCAACGACCTCACCATAAACGTCACCGAGTTCTTCCGGGACGAGGACGTCTTCGAGGGACTGAGAAAAGAGGTCATCCCCACACTGATAAGGGAGCGGGAGGAAATGGGGATGTTGAGCCTGAGGGCGTGGAGCGCGGGGTGTGCCACCGGCGAGGAACCGTATTCCCTGGCCATCCTACTCCACGAGGCGCTGTCCCGTCGCGGTGGCCTGGACGCTTGGAACGCGAGGGTGCTGGCCACCGACCTCGATGACGCCGCCCTTGCCAAGGCCCGGGAAGGACGGTACGAGAACGTGAAGTTGCTGCAGGGGATGGCCCTAC
>JBBFMI010000011.1:0-18110 GCA_037478635.1 Candidatus Geothermincolales bacterium
CACGCTCACCTCAAGGAGATCGGGAGGGTCAACTACGTGAGGGTGAGCGACGAGGAGGCGCTGGAAGCGGCCGAACTCCTGTGCAGGACCGAGGGGATCCTGCCCGCCCTGGAGAGTGCCCACGCGGTGGCATTCGCGATCAGGATGGCCGGACGCCTTTCCCGGGAATCGCTGGCCGTGATCTGCCTCTCCGGCCGGGGCGACAAGGACGTGGATACCATCAGGAAATACCGCGAACAAGGCCTTCTTTCGCCCGCGAGTCGCGGGGAGGGTTCTCCGGGAGCACGGGTACGGAAAGGCCATGCCCCATCCGCAGATGAGGTGGAACAGGATTGAGACCGCCGCAGAAAGGTAATGACGCGAGGTGTGGTTATGAACAGGATAGATAAAGCGTTCCAGGCGCTTCCTTCAGGCGAGAGGGCGTTGATCGGGTACATGACGTTGGGGTTCCCGGAGCCCTCGGAGACGATAGGATACTGTTCTGCCCTGCTCGAGGGTTGCGACATTTTGGAGCTGGGTATCCCATTCTCTGATCCGGTCATGGATGGACCTGTCATCCAACGAGCCTCGTCCACGTCATTGCGGAACGGATTCAGCCTCGCCGACGCCTTCGATCTCGCCCTGGAACTTCGCCGGCTCACGGACAAGCCCCTGCTTTTCATGACCTATTACAACCCGGTGTACCGCCTTGGCCACCGGAGATTCGCCGCGCGCGCCGCAGAGGCAGGGGTGGATGGCCTCATCATTCCTGACCTGCCCCCGGAGGAAATGGCTCCCCTGAGGGAAACCGCGGAGGAGTCGGGACTTTATACCATAAACTTCCTTTCTCCGACCACGGCCGAGGAGAGGATGAAAGCCATCTGCCGCCAGGCAAGGGGGTTCGTCTATTGCATCTCCTTGAAAGGCGTCACCGGGGCAAGGGATGGGCTCCCGGAAGGTCTGTGGGATTTCCTGGAAAGGACAAAACTACACTGTCCCATCCCCCGGGCCCTCGGGTTAGGGATATCTCGCCCGGAACAATGCCGAAAGGTCGCTCCCCACGTGGAAGGGGTCATCGTGGGCAGTGCCTTTATCCGATCAGTCCTCGAATCGTTAGAAAGGGGAGAGGACCCCGTGCCCAACCTCGCACAACTCTCCCGCTCTCTTAAAGAAGCTCTCAGAACCCCCTGAAGGGATGGGTTCAATTTCCTCCCGTGAACTCCGGGCGCGGCCTTACCAGGCGGAATGTCGCCTGGGCCTGGGCCACCATGTTTCCCTGGGAATCGAAGACCTTCACATCCAGGGCCTTATCGGCCCTGCCCTTTTCCTCGAACTCCTCCATCAGCGCACCGGCCTCTTCCGGAAGCACCCTCGCCGAAGCGATCAACCTGCCCCGGGGAGGATGCGTGAAACGGATGTTGAGGATGGTGTTCAGCACGAGCACCCGAGAAGGATCGAGGTGCTGGAACAGGGCCATGCCCGCCACCGTCTCGACAAACCCGCATATAGCTCCGGCATGCACCAGCCCGAAGGCGTTGAGGTTGTCCGCCGTCTCCTCCATAGCCATCTCCACCCTGCCATCCCCCATGGAGACGAGCTTCATACCGGCCTTCACCGCGAAAGGGCAGCGCCCTTCCACCACTTGCCTCATCATCTCCCGATCCAACCTTCACACCTCCCCGAAGATTCTTCCCCTGAACGCGTCGAACCGGATCTTGGCACGCTAACATTTTCTATCTATTACCAATATTTACTATCTATCTGAAACGATGGAGTGCCCGCCGCCCACCAAAACTCCTTTCTTTTCGGTCATGCAGGCAAAAAGTCGGGTTATACGAAGCGGCGTGCCGCGTTATGCCGTCTGGAAGTACTGCATGGTGCCGTCGGGTATAACCGCAGCCCTCGCCCCATCGGGGTATTTTTCGTTCAATCTCTTCAGTACGTCATTCCACTCCTTGACCACCTTCACCGAGCGGTAGGGAGCGAACAGGTCGCACATGGTCGGATCCGGAAAACGCGAGCACACGACTACTTCCAGGGAAGGCGGCAGGTCGCCCCTGGGCACGTAGCACTCGCCCCCGTATTCCTTCCCGAAGCTCCGCATCAAGTAGTGACATACCTGTCCCTCGGGTGAATCCACCACGAGCACGATGGTGCCGGCGGCGAAGTTGACGCAGGACAAGGCCATCATCATGCAGATGGCCATCTCGTTGTACTTGGCATAGGCGTTGGCCACCACCACGTCGTAACCTCCCCTGAAGGGCACCCCGTAATGGGACCTGGCCTCCTTCACTCCTTCCCGGTGCACCTCCAGGGGTGCTCCACAATACAGGTCGGTTATCTCGCCCCTGGTGTTCACGAGGGCGTCAACCTTGAACTGCAATCCCGAGAGCTCGCATACCTCTTCCACCGCCCGGAGCATGACGTTTCCCTCCACCTTCCCCAGCCCCGTGGAACCAGGATCCCGGGCCATGACCTCCTTGTGAAAATACTTTATGGTCTCCACCCCGCTTATCCCCGGAAGCACGATCTTCCCCCCTCCACCGAATCCCACGTGCACGTGTGGGGTTATGCAACCTATGCCTATTCTTAGGTCGCAGGCGAGGAATTCCCGGTTCAGGTATACCGGTATACCGCTCTCGGTCTCGCCCACATAGGGGCAGTTCTCGTAGGGATTGTGATTGTAAACGGCAAACCTCTCGACCGTTTCATCTCCCAGTTTCTTTCTGAAATCGATATTGGTCATGGCGCCGTGCATCCCCAGGGCGGGGACAAACCTCACGTTCTCGTCCGGAACTCCTGCCCTTCGGAGAGCTTCCAGGATCCAGGGAAGGACCACCTTCACCGGCGTGGGCCTGGTCATGTCGTCGAAGACCACCACCACCTCGCGGGCATCCCTGGCCAATTCATCCAGGGACGGCGAACCTATGGGCTCGGAAAAGGCCCGTTCGATGTCTTCGGGGTCAACGGGAGGCTTCCGAAAGCCAGGAGGTTCCAGGAAATCCACCTCCCATCCGTCGGGGAAGGATATCTCCCGGGGCCGGTTCTCATACCAGAGCAGGTTCGGCAGCTCGAAGGTCTTCATCTCTCCTCCTAATGGATCCAAGGCCTGATCGGGAGAAAAAAGATGGTAGTATCATCTCTCTTGGGACGGCTACCCCTTCCACGCGATCTCGTAATAGATCCGGAGGGCGATGTCCTCGGGCCTTCTTCCCGCGACCCTCAATCTCCCTTCTGGATCGGGATCCGCTTCCTGGGGGGGACAGCCTCGCCCGCCCCCTTCACCACCACTTCCAGGACCCCGTCCTTCAGCCGGGCGGTGATGTCCTTTTCTGTAACGCCCTTGGGCAGGGGTATGGAACGGCAGAATGACCCGTAGGCGCATTCCCTACGATAGTAGTCGTCCTCCTTCACCTCCTCCTCGTGCGCCCTCTTCCCGGAAATGGTCAGGATGTTGTCCTCGAGATCCACGCTCACGTCCTCGGGAGAGGCTCCCGGCACCTCGGCCTTGATCACCAGGTCCTTGCCCTTCGAGTAGATATCCATCCTGGGCCACCAGCCGGAAAGAGAGGACGAGAGCAGATCATCCCAATCCCCCCAGCGAGACGGCCACCTCCAACCGAACCTGGCCGGTAGCATCTCGAAGGGATTCCATCGCATGAGCGGCATCTACCTCACCCCCTCAAGTCCGACGGTCAAGCTTTATCGCTCGCCGATCCCTTTATCCAAGGAACGCCGATCCTTTCCCAGTTTTCTAAATATATCTATCCATGACCCTGAAAACCGAAACCTACTCAAGCGTATAATGCAAGCGATGGATGCTAAAAAACTGGGGCTCTCTTCCAACTCTGTGAACCCAAACTTCACCAAACACACAAGGCGATGATGATCCGGTCCCATTACGGGATTGCACCCTGGATTGGATAGCGGGATTGAAACACCGGGCAATGAAAACCAGTTCAACACGAGGGATAAGCGTGCTTCATAAAACGGTCAGATGGAGTCCCCTCGCATCTCCCCCACGCTATCGAGCAGCCTGGAGCGCCGATGACCCGCCGCTCACATCCTTGACCATCCTCCCCTATCGAGGTCGTTTTCCCCTTTATTAGATATCAACGGTTTATTCCCCGAAGGCCCGGCTCCCTTGTCTCCTCGATCCCTCTCGCCCTTGATCTCCAGGAAAACCGATAACCCCACCACGACGATGCCGACCACCACTAAAAACACGAGGACGACGGAAGTATAGGGAGCAGGGCGATATTCCCGATAGCGCTCCGTTTCCCAGGCGCTGTCCGCTCCCGTTAGACCTTCCCGGTTTGAAATTCCCCATAGAACGGAGGCCAAGATAAAGAACAAACCAAGAAGGATCAAAGCTTTAAAGACAACGGATCCTCTCACCATCTCATCACTAATGAGAGTCAAGGGTGCCGCTTCATGTCGCCCAATTCGAGCCCTATTTCCTCACGCCCGTTCTCGGCCACGTGGTCGGCCTTAACCACATGGAATACCAGGGGTCCAGAGATATCATTCCCTTCCACCGGGTCGGTGTATCAGTGGCGGAAATGCCTCCTTCCGGTGAGGACCATCGTCAAACCCCTGCTTTTCACGACCTGGAAGACCTCCTCATCCCGCAGGGAACCGCCTGGTTGGATGAAGGCCACCACTCCCGCATCGGCCGCCAGCTCCACCGCGTCGGGGAAAGGGAAAAAGGCATCGGAGGCGAGCACCGCTCCCCTTGCCCTATCGCCGGCTTTCATCAGCGCGACACGGGTGGCGTCCACCCTGCTCATCTGTCCGGCTCCTATGCCTACAGTGGCGCCGTCTTTGGCGATGACGATCGCGTTGGAACGGACGTGCTTGGCCACTTTCCAGGCGAATTCCAGGTCGTTCCAGGCATCGTCGTCGGGCTTCCGCCCGCCCACGTAAGTGACCCCCGTGAGCTCATCGCCCATCTCGTCAAGATCCTGCACCAGCAAACCTCCTCCTACCCTCTTCAGGTCCTTCATGGTGCTCATGGTCTTTCCCTGGAGAGGGAGTTGAAGCACCCTCAAGTCCTGCTTCCTTGCCAGGATCTTGAGGGAACTTTCTGGAATCGCAGGGGCGATGACCGCCTCCACGAAGGTCTGGGTTATGCGGGCTGCGGTCTCCTCGTCCAGGGGACGGTTCAGGGCAACAACACAACCGAAGGCGCTCACCGGGTCACACTGGTAAGCCTTATCATATGCATCGTACAGTTCCTCCGCTTCCGCCGCGCCGCAAGGGTTGTTGTGTTTTATGAGCACAGCCGCCGGTCGACGGAACTCCCTCACCAGGGACCAGGCTGCGTCCAGGTCGAGGACGTTGTTAAAGGAGAGCTCCTTTCCGGAAAGTTGCTCCGCGAAGACCAGGGAATCCGAAGGCGCTCCCACCTCCCTGTAAAGAGCTGCCCTCTGATGCGGGTTCTCTCCGTATCTCAGGTCCATCACCTTGTGCAGGACAAAGGTCAGGTTTTCGGGGAACTCCTCTATGGAACGGGCCAAGTAAGCGTAGATGGCCGCGTCGTAATGAGAGGTGTGGCGGAAGGCCTCCGCCGCCATTTCCCTTCTGGTCTCCAGCGACAGGGAGCCTCCTCTCTCCCTCATCTCCCTCAACACCGCCGGGTATCTCTTGGGATTGGTGACCACGGCCACGTTCTGGAAATTCTTGGCCGCAGCCCTGATGAGAGCCACACCCCCGATGTCGATCTGTTCCACCGCCTCGTCCAGGGTGACATCCGGTTTGGATATGGTCTCGGCGAAGGGATAGAGGTTGACCACCAGGAGGTCTATCGGTTTTATCCCCAGCGCCTCCAGCTCCTTCACGTGCTCGGGTCGAGAACGATCTGCCAGCAACGCGGCATGGATACGGGGATGCAACGTCTTCACCCTTCCCCCCAGCATCTCGGGGAACCCGGTGACCTCGGAGATGGAGGTCACCTCTATCCCCTCCTCCCTCAACTTCTTCTCCGTTCCCCCGGTGCTTATTATCTCCACGCCCATTTCCCGCAATTCCCGGGCAAAAGCGGCCACTCCCGCCTTGTTGGAAACGCTTATAAGCGCCCTTTCGATCCTCAAGTCCCAGGACACCTCCCCTCTCGTGTCATCAGCGACCTCGCCTTCCTCTTCCTTCCCGTGACTTCCCATCAAAAGGTAAATCCCATCCGCTTCCCGTTCGCCTCAGGCTTTGTCCCCCTTGGTTCCATTCTCCAAGATCAACACTCTTCTACCTTCTATTTTCAGCTTGCCCTGGCAGAAAAGCCTTATGGCCTCGGGATAAAGGCGGTATTCAACCTGGTGGAGCCTCTGGTGCAGGGTCTCCACTTCATCCGTGGGAAAGACGGGCACCGCTTCTTGCAGGATAATCGGTCCGGTGTCAACCCCCTCGTCCACGAAGTGGACGGTCACCCCGGTTACCCTCACCCCGTAGGCCAACGCGTCGGCCACCGCCGAAGTGCCCGGGAAGGCGGGGAGGAGGGCTGGATGTATGTTCATCACCCTCATGGGAAATTCATCCAGGAATGCCTTGGTGACCAGGCGCATGTATCCGGCTAACACCACCAGGTCCACCTGGTGCCCTTTGAGGATACGGACCAACTCACGGTCATAGGATTCCCGGTCTGGAAAGGATGCGGGGTCCACGAAGACCGCCCTCAATCCCCTTCTCTCAGCCCTGACGAGCCCATAAGCGTCCTTCCGGTCGCTTATGACCACCTCGATGGAAGCGTCGAGCTTGCCCTCGTCGATCTGCTTGGCAATGTTTTCCATATTCGTTCCGCTTCCGGAAAGAAGCACGCCCAACCGGCAGGCCATGGTAGCCCTCCTCAACAGGTAAGGCAGATGCCTCCGCTCCCCTCCCTTATCTCGCCGATGCGGAAGGCCTTGTAGTTCATGAGGCCGAGCACGTGGATCGCTTGGCGGAATTCCTCCACCCCCACCACCACCGCCATCCCTATGCCCATGTTGAAGGTCTTGTACATCTCCACCTCGTCCACGTTCCCCATGTCCCGGATGATCTTGAAAATGCTCTGGGGATGCCAGGAGGCCACGTCGATATGGGCGTCCACGTCTGGCGGGAGGATGCGCGGGATGTTCTCGATAAGGCCTCCCCCGGTGATGTGGGCGATCCCCTTCACCTTGACTTCCTGTATCAGCTTCAAGATGCCAGGAGCATATATCTCCGTGGGGACCAGGAGCTCCTCTCCCAGGGTCCCACACAGTCCCCGCAGACGGTCGTTGGGATCGAAATCGTTGAGCTCGAAAAAAACCTTCCTCACCAATGAATAGCCGTTGGAGTGAAGCCCGCTGCTCCTTATGCCCAGGATCACGTCTCCCGGCCGGATCGCCGACCCATCGATTATCCTCTTGCGGTCCACCACCCCCACCACGAAGCCGGCTAGGTCGTACTCGTCTTCCTCCAGGATGCCTGGATGTTCAGCGGTCTCACCTCCCACCAGGGCGCAACCCGCCCTTTTACATCCCCTGACGATGCCGGACACGATCTCCTTGACCTTTTCCGGCACCACCTTACCCATGGCCAGGTAATCCAGCATGAACAGGGGACGCGCTCCACAGGTGACCAGGTCGTCGACGCACATGGCCACCAGGTCGATGCCTATGGTGTCGTGCTTGCCCAGCATCTGGGCGATCTTGACCTTGGTGCCCACCCCGTCCACCGAGCTCACGAGCACCGGCTCTTCCATGCCCTCCAGCTCCAGGCGGAAGAGGGAACTGAAACCTCCTATTCCCCCGAGCACCTGGGGTCCGAAGGTGGAGGCCGCCACTTCCTTGATCAGGTTCACCGCCGATCTGGCCGCCTCCACGTCGACCCCGGCATCGCAATAGGTCAAGCCCTCGGGTGGGCAGAAATCCCTGTCATCTCCCTTATCCCTCATCGGGTCACCTTCCCTTCCAACCTGAACTTGTCCGCCAGGATGTCCTCGCGCACGGGAATCGGGTATTCGCCGTCGAAACAAGCGGTGCAGAACTGCTCCTTCGGCCTGCCCGTGGAGCGTACCAGGTTCTCCATGCTCAAGTAATGGAGGGTATCGGCGCCTATGAAGCGCCTTATCTCCTCCACGCTCTTGGTGGCCGCGATGAGTTCTTTCCGCACCGCGGTGTCGATGCCGTAAAAGCACGGGAACATGTCCGGGGGTGAGCTTATACGCATGTGGATCTCCTTGGCCCCCGCCTCCCTCAACATCTTGACTATCTCCCTGGTGGTGGTCCCCCGCACGATGGAATCGTCCACCACCACCAACCTCTTGTTCCTGATATCTCTCACCAGGGGGTTGAGCTTGAGCCTCACCCCCAGCTGTCTTATGGCCTGGGTGGGTTGTATGAACGTCCTTCCCACGTAGCGGTTCTTGATCAGGCCCTCTCCGAAAGGTATCCCTGAGGCCAGGCTGAAACCGATGGCAGCGGGCACACCAGTGTCCGGCACCGGTATGACCACGTCCGCATCCACCGGCGCCTCTTGGGCCAAGAATATGCCCATGTGTTTTCTCGCGTGGTAGAGGTACATGTCGTAGAGCACGGAATCGGGACGGGCGAAGTAGATGAACTCGAAGATGCACAAGGACGGCTTCTTCCTCTCCACCACCTGGACGAAACGGAGGCCATCATCGTCTATGATCGCCGCCTCGCCGGGCTCGATCTCCCTGACGTATTCCGCACCGATGATGTCCAAGCCACAGCTCTCGCTCGATATGGCGTATCCATCCATGTACTTCCCGACGCACAGCGGCCTTATGCCGTAGGGATCCCTCACTCCGATCAGGCAATTCTCCGTCATTATCCCCAGGGAATAGGCCCCCTCCAGCCTAGGCAAGATCTCCCTAAGACCGTCCACCAGGTCCCCTCCCAAGTAGGGGGCGAGAAGTCCCGCCACCACCTCCGTATCGGACGTGGTGCGGAACACGAAACCATCCCCCGCGAGCTCCCTCCGCAAAACGTCCGTGTTTATAAGGTTGCCGTTATGGGCGACGTAAACCGCCTTTCCGCCCCTTGCGACCATGATGGGCTGGGAGTTCTCCCAAGCCGTCTTGCCAGTGGTGGAATAGCGCACGTGACCCAGGCCGATATGCCCTTTCAGGGTGACCAGGTCCCTCTCGCTGAAGACCTGTGACACAAGTCCCAGGTCTTTCAGGAGCATGGTCTCCTTGCCATCGGAAACGGCTATTCCGGCGCTCTCCTGGCCCCTGTGCTGAAGGGCGTACAAGGCGTAGTAGATGAGTTTGGCCACCTCGTCGCCAGGGGAGTATATGCCGAACACGCCGCAAGATTCCCTCTTCCCCTCGCCCATCCTTCAGTCTCACCTCATCTTATGGACGCATCCTATGGACGGCGTTCCCGCTCCACCTCTCAATCTCTTTGGCTCCACGGGGATGATGATCCCGTGCCCGGCAGCCCTTCCCTTGCCCTCGGCAGCGAAACCTTGCATCGGGTGGGAAAACGTTCAAGTCCTCAGCCTTCCACCAGCTTCAGGAAAGCTTCCTCCCGGAGGTTAGCGATCTCCTCCACGGGAAGATCGACCAGGTCTCCTATCACCAGTCTATCGCCTATCGTCTTGCCCAGCACCCGGAAAGGGACACCCCGGCTTTCCGCCAACCCCCTGAGCTCGTCCAGGTCTTCCGGGCGACTCGTCACCAGGAACCGGGACTGGCTCTCGCTGAACAGCCAGAAAACGGGGTGCATCCCATCATCCAAGTCCACCCTCGCGCCCACTTTGCCGGCGCAACAACACTCCGCCAAGGCCACCGCCATCCCTCCCTCCGAGAGGTCGTGGGCCGATAGGATCCAACCCCTTCGGATGCCCTCGATACACACGGCCTGCGCGGCTTTCTCCAGTTCCAGGTCCAGGGCCGGCGGCCGTCCGACGACCATCCCGTGGATCACCTTCAGATATTCAGAGCCTCCGATCTCCTCTCGCGTCTTCCCCAAAAGCACTATCGCCAGGCCCTCTCCCGGGAAAGCCAGGGTCCGACGGTGGTTCAGGTTCCCTATCAAGCCCACCATGCCGACCACCGGCGTGGGGTAAACGGCCATGCCGAAGGATTCATTGTAAAAGCTGACGTTTCCGCTCACCACCGGTATCTCGAAGCTGCGGGCGGCATCGGCCAGTCCCCTCACCGCCTCCTTGAACTGGTAAAAGATGTCAGGCCTCTCGGGACTTCCGAAGTTGAGGCAGTTCGTGAGCGCCATGGGCACCGCTCCCGAGGCCACCACGTTCCTGGCCGCCTCCGCCACGGCGATCTGGGTTCCGAGATAGGGATCGAGATACACGTACCTGGAGTTGCAGTCGCAGGAGACGGCTATCCCCTTGCTGGTGCCCTTTATCCTGAGGACCGCCGCGTCCGACCCAGGATACACCACCGTATTGAGCTGCACCATGTGGTCGTACTGCTCGTAAACCCAGCGGCGGCTACAAAGGTTGGGGCTGGTGATGAGCCTTATCAGCACATCTTCCATATCATCGGGGTGCTTTAGGCCCGACAGGTCGGCCCCTGCGACCTGGTCGAGGTAAGAGGGCCTTTCGGCTGCCCTGTCGTATACCGGCCCGGAGGCCAGGGTGGAAGGGGGCACCTCCGCGACCTTTTCTCCATACCAGTAGACCTCCAGGCGGTCCCCCTCGATCACCTCCCCGATGACCACCGCGTTAAGCCCCCACTTGTGGCAGACCGCCATGACCTCTTCCACCTTCTGGGGCTCCGCCACGGCGAGCATCCTTTCCTGCGACTCCGAGATGACGATCTCGAAAGGCTCCATCTCCTCCCTCAGGGGGACCCTGTCCAGATGTATGCGCATTCCGACCCCGCCCCTGGCCGCCGTCTCGGAACAGGCACAGCTCAGACCGGCCGCCCCCAGGTCCTGGAGGCCAAGGATGAGTCCTTTGTCCAGCAGCTCCAGGCAGGCCTCGATGAGCAGCTTCTCCGTGAAAGGATCACCCACCTGCACGCTGGGCCTCTTCTCCTCTGACCTCTCGTCGAACTCCTGGGACGCCAGGATCGAGGCTCCCCCTATGCCATCGCGACCGGTGCGGTTGCCGATGAGCACCACCGCGTTCCCCACTCCCCTGGCCACGCCCCTCACCAGCCGCTCCTTGGGCAGGATACCGATGCACATCACGTTCACCAAGGGGTTTTCGTCGTAACAGTCCTCAAAATAGAGGTCGCCACCCACCGTGGGAACTCCTATGCAATTTCCGTAACCGGCGATGCCGGCTACCACTCCGGTGAGGAGATATCTGGTCCTGCGCTTGGCGGGGTTGCCGAAGCGAAGAGGGTCCAGGCAGGCTATGGGGCGTGCGCCCATGGTGAATATGTCCCTAACTATGCCTCCCACTCCGGTGGCTGCCCCCTGGTAAGGCTCCACGGCGCTGGGGTGGTTGTGGGATTCCATCTTGAAGGCCACCGCCAGGCCACCGCCTATGTCTATCACCCCGGCGTTCTCGCCCGGCCCCTGCAAGACGTAAGAAGCCCGGGTCGGGAGTTGGGCCAGGATCGTCTTGGAGCTCTTGTAGGAACAATGCTCGCTCCACATGAGGGAGTACATGCCCAACTCGACCTTGTTCGGCTCCCGGCCCAGGATCCGCACGATGTCCCGGTACTCGCTTTCGGTGAGACCGAGTTCCTCGTAAAGCTCGGCCATGGGGGCTTACCTCCCGCATCCAGCTGGTTCCTCGATCGACCAAGGGACCCTTTAAAAACCAGGTTCAGGAAATATGCTCCATGATGGAGCGCCATATCACCAACCCGTCGGTGCTACCCAGGACCTCCTCGGAAGCCCTCTCCGGATGGGGCATCAACCCGAAGACGTTGAAACCCTCGTTGCAGATGCCCGCGATGTTGCCAACGGAGCCGTTGGGGTTCGCCTCCCGGGTCACCTCTCCCGAAGGGTCGCAGTACCTAAGGATCACCCTGCCACCTTCTTCCAGCTCTCTGAGCGTCTTCTCGTCAGCGTAATAATTACCCTGCTGGTGAGCTATGGGGATGCGGAGCACCATCCCCTTACTTCCCCGGTGAGTCCACGGTGTGGAATCGTTTTCCAGTCTCAGATGAACGAAGCGGCAGATGAAGTGGAGGCTCTCGTTCCAAAGCATCGCCCCGGGAAGGAGGCCTGCCTCCAGCAGTACCTGAAACCCGTTGCATATCCCGATGATGAACTTCCCCCTCTCCCCGAACTCCTTGAGGGCCTCCATCACCGGGCTGAACCGGGCTATGGCGCCCGCCCTCAGGTAGTCCCCGTACGAGAACCCCCCGGGCAGGACCAGGCAATCATACCGTCCGAGGTCCTTTTCAGCGTGCCAGACGTATTCCACGTCCGCTCCGAGCACTTCATTAAGTACGTAAAAGCAGTCCGCCTCGCAATTGGACCCCGGAAACACCACCACTCCGAACTTCATGCCCCGGACCACCTCGGCGTCACAAAAGCTCCGGTCCTGGAAACCTTCAATCGACCCACTTTATCTCGTAATCCTCGATGACGGGGTTGGCCAGCAGGCGACGACACATCTCGTCCACCCTATCCCGGCTCGAACCATCCCGCAGCCTGAGGACTATGTACCTTCCCACCCTCACGTCCTCTACCTCGGGATATCCAAGGGAACGCAGGGCGTTCATGGTAGCCTGGCCCTGGGGGTCCATGATGCCCTGCTTGGGCCTCACGTAAACATATACCTCCTTGCCCGGCTTCTCTTCCATGACCCTCACCACCACCTCGTAATCCTCTGGCTCCCTCCTTCCCTCCAGGACTGCCAGCTTGCCCAGGGGCCTCCCGTCTTCCGCTCTCCACATCAGGCACGTATCAGGGCTTATCTCGTCGCCGAGCACAAGGTTCACCCCCAGCCTTCCGAACTCCATCTTCACGCTTCCCAGGACGATTCCCTTGGAGCCAAAGAGATCGAGAAGAAACCTGTTTACCCTCGAGGCTTTTCGCTTGATCTCCTCCAGCTCCTCTTCATCCAGGATATGCAAGATCCTCAAGTGTTCGGCACTGACCAGGGGGTCTTCCTTTTCGTCATTTTTCAGGTAGAACTCCACCAACGGCTCTTCCAGTTCCTCGCCCGGTCTCAATCCGATCTTGCTAACCAGGCTGCCGCAGGCCTTATTCCAGACCACCACCTCCAGGGGGATCATGTCCAGCTCCTCCACCATGATCTCGCTCTCCCCCATCTCTTCCAAAAAATGGGTCTCGATCCCCCTTCCGGCCAGGAAACGGAACACCAACGCGGAGACCCGAGCACAGGCTTTCCCCTTACCTGGAAGGGCGAAGCGCTCCTTTCCGTTCCGCAGGGAGACCTCGTCCTTGAACTCGATTATCACCCTTCCGGGGACCCCGGAGGAAATGACCCTCTTGGTCTTCCCCTCTTTCAACAGCTCTCCGCCCACGATATCCCTGTCCTCCGCTCAGCGGCAGTGGATCATATCTCTAACGATTCAAGGCGGCGGAATATCTCCTCCTCGTTACGCAGCTGCTTCGATACATCGAAGATCTCGTCCAATTCTTCCCTGGTGAGGACTCTCGTCACCTCGGAATCCTCCTCCAGCAGCGCCCGGAAATCTCTTCCCGTCCTCCAGGCTTCCATGGCATTGCGCTGAACCAGGGCGTAAGCCTCTTCCCTCGTATAGCCCTTCTCCGCAAGCGCCAGAAGGACGCTTTCCGAGAAAATGAGCCCTCCCGTGAGGTCGAGGTTGCGCTTCATCCTTTCCGGGTAGACCTGCAGGCCTTTCATGACCTGGTGGAACTTCACCAGCATGTAATACAGGAGCATGGTGGAGTCGGGTATTATCACCCTCTCCACCGACGAGTGGGATATGTCCCTCTCGTGCCAAAGGGCAATGTTTTCCAGCGCCGCCAGCAGGTTGCCCCTCAGCACCCGGGCCAAGCCGCATATCCTCTCGCAGACCACGGGATTCCTTTTATGGGGCATGGCGCTGGAGCCCTTCTGGCCACGGGCGAAAGGCTCCTCGGCCTCGAGGACCTCCGTCCTCTGCAGCCCCCTTATCTCCAGGGCGAATTTCTCCAGGCTCGCGCCGGTGATCGCCAGGGCGGCCATGTACTCGGCGTGCCTGTCCCTTTGAAGGATCTGGCTGCTTACCGGAGCCGGCTTCAACCCCAGCTTTTCGCATACATATTTTTCCACCTCGGGCTCTATGTGGGCATACGTTCCGACCGCGCCCGATATCTTGCCGTAGCTGATGACCTCCCGCGCCCTGCCCAACCTGTCGATGTTCCTGCGCATCTCGAAGGCCCAGATGGCCAACTTGTGCCCGAAGGTCATGGGCTCGGCGTGAACCCCGTGCGTCCTGCCGACCATGGGGACGTCTCGGTAGCGGAGGGCGGATTCCTTGAGGGTCGTGGTCAGCGCCCTGGCCTCCTCGAGTATCACGTCCATGGCCTCCCGCATCTGAACGGCAAGTCCCGTGTCCAGGACGTCCGAGCTGGTCATCCCGTAATGGATATAACGGGAGTTCTCGCCCACGTGTTCGGCCACGCAGGTAAGAAACGCTATGACGTCGTGATGGACTACCGATTCTATCTCGGCTATCCGTTTCACGTCGAAGGCGGCTTTTCTCTTGATCTCCTCTACTGCCTCCCATGGGACCTTCCCCATCTTGGCCCTGGCCTCCACCGCCAGGATCTCTATCTCCAGCCACTTGCGGAACTTATTCTCTTCTTCCCAGATCTTGGAAATACGGGGAAGGGCGTACCGCTCGATCATACCCGTCCTCCCACGGTCGATCTGAACACGGTTTTTCAGATGTCCCTTTTATCTACACGATGTCTTTTATCCCTCTGCCAGTCTCTTCCTGTAAGCTTCGAGCCGCTCCTTGACCTCCGGATATTTGAGGGAAAGGATCGAACAGGCCAGCAAGGCCGCGTTCTGCGCCCCATCTATGGCAACCGTGGCAACCGGGATACCCCGGGGCATCTGCACTATGGAGAGCAGGGCATCGAGCCCTCCCAGGTCCTTGGAGGACAAGGGGAGCCCTATCACCGGCAGGATCGTCCACGACGCCACCACGCCCGGAAGGTGGGCGGCCTTTCCCGCGGCCGCTATGAACACCTCTATGCCCTCCGCTGGAGCCCTCCTGACGAACTCCATCACCTTCTGGGGCTGGCGGTGCGCCGACATCACGTGCATTTCTGCTTCCACGCCCATCTCCTCGAGGACCTCCAGGGCCGGCTTTACTTTCTCCATGTCCGAAGAGGATCCCATGAGTACCGCTACCTTGGCCACTCACACCATCTCCCTTCAAGTACTCGAGTCAACGAGGTCCTGCACCTGCTACTGAAAAACGGTTATCGAAAGTATATATAGTGGCCTGGTTCAGTTCCAGACCGAAATCCCTCCGTATCCATCCGAAGGGTTGCCGCCCTTGCCCGGAACACCATTCGGGACGGTGATATCACTAGCGCCGTGGTAAATCGCCACCAAGACCTCAGCTTCCCGCCACGGCCTGGGCTATGTCCTTCCGGTAGTACATGTTCTCGAACTCGATGCGCCTTACGGCCTCGTAGGCCCTTTCCCTGGCCACCGAGAAATCCGGGCCCAGGGCGCTCACGTTTAGCACCCTTCCTCCTGACGTCAACACCTCCCCCTTGCTTCCCCTCTTGGTCCCCGCATGGAAGACAGTGACGCCCTCTACCCGGGAGGCCTCCTCCAATCCCCTAATCGTGAAGCCGGTCTCATAGGTCCCAGGGTACCCTCCCGAGGCCACCACGACGGTGACACAGGGTTCCTCGCTCCATTCCAAGCCGGGGATATCCTCCAACCTTCCCCCCACCACGGCTTCCATGACCTCGACGATGTCCGTCTTGAGCCTGGGGAGAAGGGCCTGGGTCTCCGGATCGCCGAACCTGACGTTGAACTCCAGCACCTTTGGTCCTTCATCGGTCATCATTAGCCCCGCGTAGAGCACGCCTCGGTAAACTATTCCCCGTGCGACCAATGCCTTGGCGGTGGGTTCGAGGATCTCTTTGACTACTCGGCGAAAATCGTCCTCGCCGATGAAGGGTACCGGAGAATAGGAGCCCATGCCCCCGGTATTGGGTCCCGTGTCGCCCTCCCCTACCCTCTTGTAATCCTGGGCCGGCTGAAGTGGCAACACCTTATCCCCGTCCACGAAAGCCAGGACCGACGCCTCCCTTCCCACCAGGTGCTCCTCCACCAGGACCCGTTCACCCGACGCGCCGAACTTCCTATCCACCAGGCAGGCCTTCAGGGCATCGTAAGCCTGCCTGTCGTCCTGAGCCACGACCACTCCCTTGCCGGCCGCCAGGCCGTCCGCCTTTATAACGTATGGGGGCTCTTTCCTTCGCAGGCATCGCAGCGCCTCGTCCAAGTCGTCAAAGACCTCTGCCGGTGCCGTTGGTATCCCGCTCTCCAGCATGAGCTGCTTGGCGAAGGCCTTGCTCCCCTCCATCCTGGCCGCCTCCGCCGTGGGACCGAAAACGCGAAGCCCCCGGGCCTGGAACTCATCCACCAGGCCCGCCACCAGGGGCGCCTCGGGTCCCACCACCGTCAGATCGACTTTCTTTTCCACGGCGAATCTGGCCAAGGTCTTCACGTCCTCGGGAGTGATATTCACGCACTCTCCCAGCTCTTCCATCCCGGCGTTGCCGGGAGCACAGTAGAGCTTGTCCACCAGGGGCGAACTGGCGATCTTCCAGGCCAGGGCGTGCTCCCTTCCTCCGCTTCCGACCACCATGACTTTCACCGGCGATCGACCTCCCGTAGCTCACACCTTCCCGAGACCAATACATCACCCTCCAGCTTACCCACCGGGAGAATTATCTCTTAGGGCGCTGACACCTCCAACCCTTTCAAAGACTTGAGGGTCGGAAGCGATCATCCCTTTACCGGGAAGGATGGGTCATCTGGACCTCGACTCGAAAACATCCCTTGCACGGTGATTATATTATTACTGACAACGGACCCATCCGTTCCTCGTGGACCCATCGGGTCTTTGTCGGCGGTAAGATACGGCATTGACCGAGCGCGGGAAGGAAAACCCGTCATCCCGCAGTGAAGCTCTCATACCAGGATAAAGGCGGATTAACCCCTACGCCTTACCTCCTTGCAGGGCCTGGGTTCGGTCTGCGTAAAGCCCAACGGCAAGGTGGGACATCGATCATCCATTAACCTATGGGAGGGCGATGTAGTCTCAATGGTGCCAGGGGGCGCAGAAAGTCCTTCGCGGAGCATGACACCTGAAGGGCACAAAAACGGGCAGGCCTGGAAGTGACGGATGGTAGAAAAAGGGACCGATGGTCATCCCCTCGCGGACAGGTGGGGTTATTTTCCCCCGGATCCACCTTGACGCTCGGAAAGAAGAGTTTTAAAGGTCCCGGCCTGCTCAGCTCGGCCGTCAGGAGGCATTAAGCACGCGAGGAAACCGCCTGTTCGTTTGAAAACCCGGGAAATCCTCGGGAACGACGGGCTAAAACCGCGTTTTTTGCTATCCCAAGATACCGGCCTCTTGCCCGAGCATCGCCTTGGATCCGCCGATCCGGACTGGTTCCTCATGGAAGGTCATCGAAGTACAGGAACTTTCCCTGTAGCAACCTGTCCTCGTCGCCGTCCAGCAAGATGGTCTGGCGTCTTTCCGGCCCGACCGAGACCAAGCGGATGGGAACCCCGGAAGTATCCTGGATGAAATCAAGATAGGAACGGGCTTCGGGGGGGAGATCCCCCAGCCTCCTGGCCTCCGAGATGTCCCTACCCCAGCCAGGAAGGTCCTGGTAAACGGGCTCGCATTCGCATAGAACATCCAGTACGACTGGGAATTCCCTTATCAATTCGCCCTTATACTTGTAAGCCACGCATACTTTTATCGTGTCGAACTGCGACAGGACATCCAGCTTGGTCAAGGCCAGCGAGGTGAGGGTGTTGGAACGCACCGCGTACCTCAAGGCCACCAGGTCCAGCCATCCACACCGTCTCTTTCTCCCGGTGGTGGTACCGAACTCCCTCCCCAACTCCTGCATGGCACTGCCGATCTCGTTGTCCTGTTCGGTGGGGAAGGGACCGCCGCCAACCCTGGTCACGTATGCCTTCGTGACCCCGATTATCTCGTCGATGTCCCTGGGGCCCACTCCCGCTCCGGCGCATAC